>NZ_JBDPMC010000006.1:0-175915 GCF_039871625.1 Micromonospora sp. B11E3
GCAAGGCAGGCACGGGACTCCCGTCGATCACTGAGCGTAGAGAACTCCGATGATCGATGTCCCGTGCCTGTTTGCTACTCCGGGTACCTACCTGTCCGGATCCTGGGTGCCTATTGCCGGTCGCTCTAAGCGGCACCGGCACCGGTCAGCGGGCCAGCCGACGACGGCGATGAGACAGCCGATCGCGGCCGCCGGCCGATAGCGTGAACGGGGCAGCTCCAGAGGGCCGCGACCCGGGTTCAGCCACGTGACCAGGGACTCCGTCACGGCTGCACCTCCACCTCCGACGCGACGTCGATACCGAACCGCACGTCGGGCCAGGAGCCGATGCGCCGGGCCAGCGCGCCGAGGGCCAGGAGCCGACGCGCCGGGCAGCGCGCCGAGGGCCAGCGCGCTGCCCTCCAACTCGGTCAGGGGTGGGTCATCCGGAGCAGGTCCAGCGCCTCCTCCAGCTGGTCGGCGCTGAGCTTGCCGTTCGCCACGTGGCCCCGCTCGATCACCACGTCCCGGATCGCCGCCTCCCTGGCCAGCGCCTCCTTGGCGATGGAGGCGGCCTCGTCGTACCCGAGGTAGCGGTTGAGCGGGGTGACGATCGACGGCGACCCCTCCGCGTACGCCAGGCAGACGTCCTCGTTCGCGACCAGGCCGGCCACGCAGCGGTCGGCGAGCAGGCGGCTCGACGCGGCCAGCAGCTTGATCGACTCCAGCAGGTTGCGGGCCATCACCGGGAGCATGACGTTCAGCTCGAAGTCGCCCTGCGAGCCGGCGAAGCCGACCGCCGCGTCGTTGCCGACGACCTGGGCGCAGACCTGCCGGACGGCCTCGGCGACCACCGGGTTCACCTTGCCGGGCATGATCGACGAGCCGGGCTGGAGGTCGGGGATGCGCAGCTCGCGCAGGCCCGCCCGGGGGCCCGAGCCCATCCAGCGGATGTCGTTGGCGATCTTGTAGAGGCCGACGGCGACGGTGCGGAGCTGACCCGAGGCCTCCACCAGGGCGTCCCGGGCGCCCTGCGCCTCGAAGTGGTTGCGCGCCTCGGTCAGCGGCAACCCGGTGGACTCGCGCAGCCGGGCGATCACCGCGGCGGCGAAGCCGAACGGCGTGTTGATGCCGGTGCCCACCGCCGTGCCGCCGAGCGGCAGTTCGGCCAGCCGGGGCAGGGTCGCCTCCAGCCGCTCGACGCCGTAGCGGACCTGGGCGGCGTACCCGCCGAACTCCTGGCCGAGGGTGACCGGCGTGGCGTCCATGAGGTGGGTACGCCCCGCCTTGACCACGGTCTCGAACTCGGCCGACTTCTCCTCCAGCGCCCCGGCCAGGTGTTTCAGTGAGGGGATCAGGTCCTCCACGACGAACTGCGTCGCCGCCAGGTGGATCGAGGACGGGAAGACGTCGTTGCTGGACTGCGAGGCGTTGACGTCGTCGTTCGGGTGCACGTCCCGGCCCAGCTCGCGGCTGGCCAGGGTGGCGATGACCTCGTTGGCGTTCATGTTGGACGAGGTGCCCGAGCCGGTCTGGAAGACGTCGATCGGGAACTGGTCGTCGTACCCGCCCTCGGCGACGTGCGCGGCGGCGGCGGCGATCGCGGCGGCCACGTCCGCGTCGATCACGCCCAGCTCGCCGTTGACCAGGGCCGCCGCGCCCTTGATCTGGGCCAGGGCCTTGATCTGCGCCGGCTCGATCCCCCGGCCGGAGATCGGGAAGTTCTGCACCGCGCGCTGGGTCTGCGCCCGCCACAGCGCCTCGGCGGGCACCTCCACCTCGCCCATCGAGTCGCGTTCGATCCGGTAACCGGTCTCCTCTGGAGTCGTCACGCGTTCCATCCTGCCGCGCCGGCCGCCGGTCCGCAGATGATCGCGGCGACCACGAAAAATCGACGATGGCAAAGGTCGAGAAAGTTAAGATCGCAGAACTCTCATCCGCCATACAGGAGGAACTTGAACGTGCCGTACACACACGGGGGTAACCGCGGCCGGCGCACGTCCGCGCCACGCCGCGTCCTGACCACGGGCCTCGCCGCCCTGCTGACCACCGCGGGGGCGCTCGCCGTCACCGCCTCGCCCGCCGCGGCCCGCTGGGTGCTGCCGGCCAGCGTGACCTACACGGACGCCGGGCAGCCTGACGTCGCCTTCGCCGCCGCCACGGACGTACCGGTCGGGACGTGGGAGGCGGACAACGTGAAGACGACCGCCCGCGCCTACTTCACCTTCGACCTGACGCCCTACCGGGGCAGGCAGGTCATCAGCGCCCAGGTCATGACCGGTGAGGGCGCCGTCGCCGACTGCGACAAGCCGCGCGAGCTGGAGCTGTGGCGTACGGACCCGCCCGCCGCGACCCTCACCTGGAACAGCGCCCCCGTGGTGCGCGAGAAGATCGGGGACCTCGGGTCGACGGCGCCCTGCCCGGCCGGGTACCTGGAGCTGGCGGTGACCGACGCCTTCCGGCAGGCGGTCGCCGACGGGCGGGACTCGCTCACCCTGATGGCCCGGATCAGGGGCGACCACGAGGAGAGCAAGCACTACGGGCGGCGGCTCTCGACGTTCGGCGTGTCGCTGCTGGCCAACGCCGCCCCCGACGTGCCCGGGAAACTCAGCGTCGAGGGCCTCCCGTGCGCGGACGGGCAGGCGATCGGGACCGCCACCCCGCCCCTCTCCGCTGAGGTGACCGACCCGGACGCCGGCCCGGCGTCGGCGGAACCGGTGGCGGCGACCTTCGCCTGGTGGCCGGTCGACCGGCCCACCGAGCGGACCGAGTCGACGTCCCCGGAGAAGGCGGCTCCCACGGTCTTCACGTACCGGTTCCCCGACGGCTCGCTGGTCGACGGCGGCACGTACGCCTTCGCGGTCCGCGCGAGCGACGCGTACGCCAGCTCCGACTGGTCGGCGGAGTGCCGGTTCACCGTCGACGTCAGCAGCCCCGCGCAGCCGACGGTCAGCTCCACGGACTACCCTGCGGACGAGGGGTGGTACGGCGGGGTGGGCATCCCGGGTCGGTTCACCTTCACGGCCAACGACGCAGCCGACACCGTGGGCTTCCAGTACTGGCTGCTCGGGGGGCCCACGACGTACGTGGCCCTCGACACGCCGGGCGGCTCGGCAACGGTGACCGTCGCCCCCGACCACGCCGTGGAGACGCTGAGCGTCCAGGCGGTGGACCGGGCGGGGAACCGGTCCCCGCTCACGAGCTACGTGTTCCGGGCGAACGACACCAGCCCGACGGTCACGGCCGCCAACCCGACCGCCGGGTACGGCGAGCCGCGGACGCTGACCTTCTCCCCCGGCATGGAGAACGTGGTCGAGTACACGTACCGGCTCAACAGCGGGCCCGAGCAGACCGTCGCCGCGGCGGCCGACGGCACGGCCGTGGTCACGATCACCTCGACCCAGGTGGGCTCCAACGCGGTGTACGTCCGCAGTCGTACCGCGGACGGCCTGACGTCCGGGGAAGAGGTGTACGGGTTCACCATCAGCAACAGGCCGACGGTCACCTCCGTCGAGTACCCGATGGGCAAGACGGGGGCGCCCGCCGGCACGCCCGGCACGTTCGTCTTCGGGCCGGGGATGCCCGGGGTGACCGAGTACGTCTACTCGTTCGACGGCCGTCCCGCGCAGACGGTCGCGGCGGGCGCCGACGGCTCGGCGTCGGTGAGCTACACGCCGACGACCGCAGGGCTGCACCGGGTCACCGTCTACTCGCGGACCGGCGACGGGTTCGTGTCGCAGATTTTCAGCAGCCTGTTCTTCGCCGCCCAGGCCGCCTGACGGGCGACCCGGACGCACAACCGGGCGGCGGACCGGCCGGAGGGTTCACCTCCGGCCGGTCCGCCGCCGCGGGTCAGCGGCGGCCGACGGTGAGCACCGGCTTGGTGACCTCGGCGAAGAAGTCGTTGCCCTTGTCGTCGACGACGATGAAGGCCGGGAAGTCCTCCACCTCGATCTTCCAGACCGCCTCCATGCCCAGCTCCGGGTACTCCAGGACCTCGACGTGCTTGATGCAGTCCTGGGCGAGCCGGGCGGCGGGGCCGCCGATCGAGCCGAGATAGAAGCCGCCGTGTTGCTGGCAGGCGCGGGTCACCTGGGCCGACCGGTTGCCCTTGGCCAGCATCACCATCGATCCCCCGGCCGCCTGGAACTTCTCCACGTAGGCGTCCATCCGCCCGGCCGTGGTGGGGCCGAACGAGCCGGAGGCGTACCCCTCGGGGGTCTTCGCCGGGCCGGCGTAGTAGACGGCGTGGTCGCGCAGGTACTGCGGCATCGGCTCGCCCGCGTCCAGCCGCTCGGCGATCTTGGCGTGGGCGATGTCCCGGGCCACGACCAGCGGGCCGGTCAGGGACAGCCGGGTCTTCACCGGGTACTTGGACAGCTCGGCGCGGATCTCGTCCATCGGCCGGTTCAGGTCGACCCGGACGACCTCGGACGCGTCCAGGTGCGCGTCGGTGACGTCGGGCAGGTACCGCGCCGGGTCGGTTTCGAGGCGCTCCAGCCACACGCCCGACGGGGTGATCTTCGCGACCGCCTGCCGGTCGGCGGAGCAGGAGACCGCGATGGCCACCGGGCAGGAGGCGCCGTGCCGGGGCAGCCGGACCACCCGTACGTCGTGGCAGAAGTACCGGCCGCCGAACTGCGCCCCGATGCCGAAGTTGCGGGTCAGCTCCAGCACCTCGGCCTCCAACTCCAGGTCGCGGAAGCCGTGGGCGGTCATCGAGCCGGAGGTGGGCAGCGCGTCGAGGTACTTGGCGGAGGCGTACTTGGCGGTCTTCAGCGCGTACTCGGCCGACGTGCCGCCGATGACGATGGCCAGGTGGTACGGCGGGCAGGCCGACGTGCCGATCAGCCGCAGCTTCTCCTCCAGGAACTGCATCATCCGCGTCGGGTTCAGCAGCGCCTTGGTCTCCTGGTAGAGGTACGACTTGTTGGCGGAGCCGCCGCCCTTGGCCATGAAGAGGAACTTGTACGCGTCCGGGTGCCCGTCCGGGTCCTCGGCGTAGATCTCCACCTGCGCCGGAAGGTTGCTGCCGGTGTTCCGCTCCTCCCACATGGTCAGCGGGGCGAGCTGCGAGTACCGCAGGTTCAGCCGGGTGTACGCCTGCCAGACGCCGCGCGAGATCGCCTCGGCGTCGCCGCCGTCGGTCAGCACGTGGCGCCCGCGTTTGCCCATCACGATGGCGGTGCCGGTGTCCTGGCACATCGGCAACACGCCGCCCGCCGCGATGTTCGCGTTGCGCAGCAGGTCGAGGGCGACGAACCGGTCGTTCGGCGAGGCCGCCGGGTCGTCGATGATCGCCCGGAGCTGGGCCAGGTGCGCCGGGCGGAGGAAGTGGGCGATGTCGTGCATCGCCTCGGCGGTCAACGCGGTCAGCGCGGCCGGCTCCACGGTGAGGAACCGGCGGCCCCCGGGACCGTTGACGACGTCGACGCCCTCGTCGGTGATCAGCCGGTACTCGGTCTGGTCCGGCCCGGTCGGCAGCAAGGGGGCGTAGGAGAACGCGGCGGCACTGCTCATGAGCGGAAAGCCTAGGGCAGACCGGTCGATCGTTGGCACCCGCCGGGTGCGTCCTGGGACGCCGCTCTCATCCGGCGGGGCCGGCGACGCGGCCGTGAGCCCGGACACGACCGGGGTCGGCCCGTCCGACCCGGTCCGCCGGCCCGCCTCAGCCGTCCTTGCCCTGCTCGGGGCACAGTTCCCGCTTCGGCCCGCAGGTGCCGCCGCCGTCGGCGCCCGGGGCGCCACCGGTGCTGCCCGGGCCGGGGCCGCCGGGGTCGCCGGGGTCACCGCCCGGCGGCTGTGCCGGGCCGGCCGCGCCCGCGCCGAAACGGACGTACCCGATCTCCCGCCCCTCGCCGATGATCATGCCGGCCGGCCCCACGGCCAGGGCGTTCGCCGGGGTCCGCAGCACCACCAGCTCCCTGCCGGTACGCGGGTCCAGCGCCACCAGCCGGTTCGGCTTCTCGTCGGCCAGCACCGCCGCGTACGGGGTGAGGGCCCCGCCGCTCTTCCCGCCGGCCGGCCGGCTCCAGCGGGTCCGGTCCGCGCCCAGCTCCCGGGCCAGGACCGAGCGCCGGTCGGCGGACCGGACCAACGCGTACCGGTCGTCGACCGCCATCAGCCGCTCGCCCTCGGCGTTGACCTGGAGCAGCCGGCCGTCGTATCCGTCGAGGACCGCCTCCCGGCCGTCCGGGGCGACACCGATGAGCACGTTCCGCGCGCCCTGCGGATCCTCGCGCTGGGCGCAGCCGGCGCTGTCGGCGGTGCGCAGGTTGATCCCGGCGCGCCGCCACACCTGCTTCCCGTTGGCGGGGTCGTGCGCGGTGAGGGTGAACCGGCACGCGCCGTCCTGGGACACCGCGGTGATGCGCAGCATCCGGCCGCCGACGACCGCCAGCCGCTCGTCCCGGCCCGGTTCGACGTCCTGGAGCACCCGGCCGGTCGCCGTGTCCACGACGTGCACCCGGCCGTCCACGGGAAAGCCGAGCAGCGGGGGTACCGGCTCGGGGCCGGCCACGCCGCCGTCGATCCGGCTGGCGGTGAGCCGGCGGGTGCCGAGCAGGCCGGGGTTGTCGGCGAAGAGGCCGGTGCTGACGCCGGGCAGGAACGCCGTCCACAGCGGCGACGTGCCGCGCGGGTCCCAGGCGCGCAGCGTGCAGTCGGTCGCCGCGACGCACCGGGCGTCGAGCAGCAGGTTCCGGTACGTCCAGACGCCCACCGCGTCGCCGTCGCGGCGGCGCACCGCCCCGGTGGTGGGGTCGAGCAGCTCGTACCCCTTGCTCAGGAGCTTGCCCACGGCGACGACCGGGTCGCGGTCGCCGCCGGCCACCGCGGACCAGTCGGCCTTGCGGTCCCAGAGTTGTGCGCCGGTGGCGAGGCTGCGCGCCTCGACCCGGGTGCGCTGCTCGACGATGACCGCGTCGCCGGCGATGGTGACGCTTCTCGGGGTGCCGCCGATGCGCTGCTGCCAGACCACGTCCGGCTCCGAGATGGGCGTGCTCCGGTTGACCCGGTCCCAGACGCCCGGCCACGGGTTCCAGACTCCGGTGGCGGCGAGGACGATCACCGTGACGAGGCCGAGCAGCAGCCAGCCACGCACGCCGATCCTCCGGTTCACACCGGACACGGTAACGACGATCACCAGCGTCCCGGGCGCCCTGGTGGCCGTGTCGCGGCGCTTTCTCCGCGCGCCGTCGTGTTAATAGGGGGCCCCTGCTCTACCGAAAGCGTTGACAAGGGGCCCGTCCTTACCCCGCGGCGGCGGAGCGGACCAGCGGCAGCACGCGGTACGGGATCTGCTCGGCGAGGGCGATGATCGTCGAGGCCCGCCGGATGCCCTCGTACGAGACGATCTGGTCGATCACCCGCTGGAGGTCGGTGTTCGAGCGGGCGACGATCCGGCAGAGCAGGTCGCTGGAGCCGGTGATGGTGTGTGCCTCCAGCACCTCCGGGATCGCCGCGAGGTGCCGGGTGACCGGGTCGTGCCCGTGCCGCTGGCTGATCTCCAGCGTGACGAAGCTGGTCACCCCGAAGCCGATCGCGGCCGGGGAGACGTCCGGCCCGAAGCCGGCGATCACACCCCGCTCGACGAGCTTGTCGAGCCGGGCCTGGACGGTGCCGCGGGCCACCCCGAGCCGCCGCGAGCACTCCAGCACACCGATCCGTGGCTCCTCGGCGAGCAACGTGAGCAGCCGTGCATCAAGGTCGTCGAGCTGGACAGTCCGTACAGCGTTCATGAGTGACAACCGTACCGAATGCGCAACCTGACCAGCGAATACGGCAACTGTTGCCCAGCCCGCGCCGGGCGGCGATTCTCCCCACATCAGCAACCACGGCGGCCCGCGCGGCCGGCCGGTACGCAAGGGAGGCCACCATGACCCAGGCGATCGACCGACCCCAGTCGACCGAGGACGTCGACGTCGACCGGCTGGTCGGCGCCGTCGACCACGACATCAGCCGCGACCCGTTCCCCGTCAGGGGCCTCGACCATGTCCGCTTCCTCGTCGGCAACGCCAAGCAGGCCGCGCACTACTACTCCACCGCGTTCGGCATGACCTGTGTGGCGTACCGGGGGCCCGAGCAGGGCTACCGCGACCACGCCGAGTACGTGCTGACCAGCGGATCGGCCCGGTTCGTGCTGACCGGCGCGGTCCGCCCCGACGCCCCGGGCGCCGAGCACGTCACGAAGCACAGCGACGGCGTCTCCGACATCGCCCTGGAGGTGCCCGACGTCGACGCCGCGTACGCGCACGCCACCGCGCAGGGCGCGACCGGCCTGGTCGAGCCGCACGACGTCACCGACGAGCACGGCACCGTCCGGCTGGCGGCCGTCGCCACGTACGGCGACACCCGGCACACCCTGGTCGACCGGTCCCGCTACACCGGCCCGTTCCTGCCCGGCTTCGTCGCCCGCGGCCCGATCGTGGACCGGCAGCCGATGATCGACGCCGGCCTCCAGCCCAAGCGCTTCTTCCAGGCGGTCGACCACGTCGTCGGCAACGTCGAGCTGGGCCGGATGGACGAGTGGGTGGAGTTCTACAAGCGGGTCATGGGCTTCACCAACATGGCGGAGTTCATCGGCGACGACATCGCCACCGACTACTCGGCCCTGATGAGCAAGGTCGTCGCGAACGGCACCCGCCGGGTGAAGTTCCCGCTCAACGAGCCGGCGATCGCCCGCAAGAAGTCGCAGATCGACGAGTACCTGGAGTTCTACCAAGGCCCGGGCGCCCAGCACATCGCCGTGGCGACCAACGACATCCTCGCCAGCGTCGACGCGATGCGGGCCGCCGGCGTCGAGTTCCTCGACACCCCCGACTCGTACTACGACGACCCGGAGCTGCGCGCCCGGATCGGCGAGGTGCGGGTGCCGATCGAGGAGCTGAAGTCCCGCAAGATCCTGGTGGACCGGGACGAGGACGGCTACCTGCTCCAGATCTTCACCAAGCCGGTGCAGGACCGTCCGACGGTCTTCTTCGAGCTGATCGAGCGGCACGGCTCGCTCGGCTTCGGCAAGGGCAACTTCAAGGCCCTGTTCGAGGCCATCGAGCGCGAGCAGGAAGCGCGCGGCAACCTGTAACACTGTCGAGCGTGACGCACCCTCCGACGCACCCGACGCCGCCGGCCGGTGGGCAGCCGCCCGCCGCCGGCGGCGTCGCGCCGCCCACCAACCCCCAGGGGTACGCCGTCCCGGCCCAGCCCGCCGGCTACGCCCCGCCGCCGGGCTGGGTCCCGCCGCCCGGGTACGCCCCGCCGCCCGGCTGGGCCGGGCCGCCGCCCGGGTACGCCCCGGTGCCGGTCGCTCCCAACGGGCAGCCGCTGGCGAGCTTCGGCGACCGGTTCCTGGCCTTCCTGATCGACACCGCCCTGGCCACGGTGGTCATGATGGTGCTGTTCATGCCGGTCTTCCTGCTCATCTGGTTCAGGATGTTCAGCCAACTGGCCGAGGCCAACCCGGACGGGACCCTCGCCGAGCCCGACCCGGTCGCGATGATGACCGACTTCATGTTGCCCGTCCTGCTGGCCGAGCTGGGGCTGATGGTCCTGATGCTCGGGTTCTACTGGCTCTACCACGTCGAGTACCTGCGCCGGACCGGACAGACGTTGGGCAAGAAGATCATGAAGATCAAGATCGTCCCGTTCGACCCGAACGGAACGCTCGACCGCCGTACGGCCGGCAGGCGGTACCTGGTGCAGTTCGTCGGCGCCATGTTCGTTCCCGGGCTCAGCTACGTCGACGGGCTCTGGCAGCTGTGGGACAAGCCCTGGCAGCAGTGCCTCCACGACAAGTTCGCCCGCACCGTCGTCGTTAAGGTTGCTCCGTGAGTGTGCAGCCAGGCTGGTACGTTGACCCTGCCGACCCGGAGACCAGGCGGTACTGGGACGGGGAGGGCTGGATCGGCGCGCCGATCCCGGTCGACGCTACCCCGCCGGAGGGGCCGCCCCCGGTCGAGCCTCCCCCGCCCCCCGTCAGCCCGGCCGCCCCGGCGGGACACCCCGCCGCCCCGCCCCCGCCGGCCGGCCCGTTCCCCGGCCCGCAGCCGGGCCACGCGCCCGGCCCCGGCGCGCACCAAGGCCCCGGCTACGGGCCACCGCCCGGATACGGGCACCACGGACCACCGCCCGGATACGGGCAACACGGACCACCGCCCGGATACGGGCAACACGGACCACCGCCCGGGCACGGGCACCCGCAGGGGCCGCCGCCCGGCTGGCCGTACCCCACCTGGCCGGTGCGCCCGCCGCAGCCGCGCCCGCACGGGCTGCCGCTGGCCGGCTACGGCGCCCGGCTGGTCGCCCGGCTGATCGACCTCGGCGTCGTGTTCCTGCTCAACGTGGTGGTCAACGGCTGGTTCGTCTGGCGGTACGTCGAGGAGGTCACGCCGTACCTCCGCGAGGCGTGGCGCCGGGGGCTGGCCAACAACCCGTCCACGGAGGGGCTGCCTCAGCCCGGCGAGCAGGCCGGCGGCCTCCAGATCGCCATCCTGCTCATCGCCACCGCGCTGTGGTTCGCGTACGAGGTGCCGGCGATGGCCGGCAACGGGCAGACCCTCGGCAAGCGGCTCATGGGCATCCGCGCCGTGCCGATGGAGGCCGACCAGCCGCTCGGCTTCGGCCGGGCGCTGCGCCGGTGGAGCACCCTGGGCCTGCCCACCCTGCTCTGGTACTGCTGCGGCCTCGGCCTGCTGCTGCAGCTCGTCGACGCGGTGTCGCCGCTGTTCGACCAGCCGCTGCGCCAGGCGCTGCACGACAAACGCGCGCTGACGGTGGTGGTCCAACTCCCCCGCACTCCCGGTGCCGGCACCGGCACCGCCGCCCCCCACGACCCCGCCAACCCTCCGGGAGACACCCGATGACCGACACCGGACGCCACGAGCCGCCGCTGCGGCTGACCCGCGCCGACCTCGACGCCCTGCCGAACTACGTCCCCGGGCGCAGCCCGGCTGACCTGGCCCGCGAGCTGGGCCTGCCCGAGGCGATCAAGCTCGCCAGCAACGAGGTGCCGTACGGCCCGCTGCCCGGGGTGGTGGAGGCCGTCACCGAGGCCGTGACCGCCTCGCACCGCTACCCGGACATGGGCGTGGTCGCGCTGCGGGGGGCGCTCGCCGAGCGGTACGGCGTCGACGCCGAGCGGATCGCCACGGGCTGCGGGTCGGTGGCGCTGGCCGAGCACCTGGTCCGGGCGACCTGCCTGCCGGGCGACGAGCTGCTCTACTCGTGGCGCTCGTTCGAGGCGTACCCGATCATCGCGGCGACCAGCGGCGCGACCAGCGCGCGGGTGCCCAACGACGCCGCGCACGGGCACGACCTCACGGCGATGGCCGCCGCCGTGACCGACCGGACCCGGATGATCCTGGTCTGCAACCCGAACAACCCGACCGGGACGGCCGTCCGCCGCGCGGAGCTGGACCGCTTCCTCGACGCGGTGCCGGACGACGTGCTGGTGGTGATCGACGAGGCGTACCGGGAGTTCGTCACCGACCCGGAGGTGCCGGACGGCCTGACCTACTCCGACCGGCCGAACGTCGCCGTGCTGCGCACCCTGTCCAAGGCGTGGGGGCTGGCGGGTCTGCGGATCGGCTGGCTCGTCGCCGCGCCCGAGGTGGCCGCCGCCGTGCGCAAGGTGGTCACCCCGTTCTCCACCAGCATGGCCGCCCAGGCCGGGGCGCTGGCCGCGCTGGCCCAGGCCGACGAGGTGGAACGCCGCTGCGCGCTGGTCGTCGCCGAGCGGGACCGGGTCACCGAGGCGCTGCGCAAGCTCGTCCCGGACGTGCCGTCCAGCCAGGCGAACTTCGTCTGGCTGCCGCTGGGCGACCGGGCCGTGGAGTTCGGCCGGGCGTGCGAGGCGCGCGCCGTGATCGTCCGCCCGTTCCCCGGCGACGGCGTCCGGGTCACCATCGGCACCCCGGCCGAGAACGACGCCTTCCTCGCCGCCGCCGAGGCCACCCTCGCGTGAGGGCGGGCCGGCTCAGGTGGCGGCCAGCACCACCGGCTCGGACATCGGGAAGTACCGCTGGTCGTCCGCGTCCGGGTCGACCGGCTCGCGCAGCCGCTCCACCGCCACGTAGCCGTCCGCCGCGTACGCGAGGCCGGGCGCCCAGCCCAGGCCGTCCCGGCCCACGGTGAGCGGGAAGCGGGAGCGTTGCGCGCCGGTCGCCGGATCGAGGGTGACCAGGTCGTTCTGCTCGGTGAGCAGGTGCACCCGGCCGGGCTGGGTGGCGAGGATCCGGACCGGCCCGAGGTCGGCCCGGCGCCACAGTTCCTCGCCGGTCCGGGCGGACCGCGCGGTCAGCACCCCGTCGGTCACCCCCACGACCCGATCCCCGGCCAGTTCCGACCCGGCCAGGTCGAGGCCCGACGCCGCGACGGGCGGGCCCGCGGCGACCAGCCAGCCGCGGGCCGGGGCGTCGGCCGGGCCGGCGGTGCGCAGACCCCGGCATCGGGAGCGGTGGCTCACACAGCCGACGGGGGTGGCGGACAGCTCGGCGGAGCCGCCCGGCGGCTGCCAGCGTGTCGTCGTCGTGCCGGTCGACACGTCGCGGAACTCGACCGCGGGCGGGCCGGCGCAGCGGTCGACCGCGAGGAACTGCCCGGCCGCCGTGGTGCCGACGTCGGTGCGGCACCGGTCGTCCACCCCGGCCGACCAGAGCTGCCGGCCGTCGGCCAGCGCGAAGCCACGGACCCCGCGTCGCCCGGAGACGACCAGCACGGCCCGGCCGTCGCCGGTCCGGGCGAGGAAGAGCCCCGCCGGGTCCCAGACGGTGCCGGCCCCGGTGCGGCGGGCGGTCGGGGAGTCGGGGGGCACCGGGCCGTCGGCCCGCCAGGCGACCCGTCCGGTACGCGCGTCCAGCGCCACGAGCTTCCCGTCCGACCAGTGGCTGACCACGGTGGTCCCGTCGGCCACCACCCCGCTCAGCCGCGCGGGCCAGCGCCGGTACGACCAGTAGGGGCTGGCGCGGTACCGACCGTCGGCGGGCTGGTCGGCGTACACCTGGCGGGCGGCCGTGTAGACGCGGAGCCGGCCGTCCACGATCAGCGGGGCCACCGGGAGCCGCCCCACCACCCCGACGGCCGGCGTGGCCGCAGGCGGGTAGCCGGCCCGGGCGACCGTTTCGACCTCGGCGGGGGCGAGCACCCGGTGGACGACGACCGCGACCGCCCCGACGCCGAGCAGCGCCGCGACCACGGCCGCCACCCCGCGCCGCCCCTTCGGGAACCCCATGCCGCACCTCCGACCGGCACCCTACCGAGCCGAACCCCAGCAGCCCCTGTCAGGTCGCGCAGCCACCCGCGGCTCAGGCCGCCGCCGCAGCAGCGGCCGGGGGTCGGGCGGCGCGGGCGAGGTCGCAGAGGTCCCGGCGGAACGCGCCCTCCACAGCCCGCGCTGCCAGTCCGCCGAGGAGCAGGGCGAGCACCCGGCCGTACGGGGCGGTGGGCAGCGCCTCCTGCCGCACGCTGACGGCGGTGCGGGCGCGACCGCACCGCCGCACCGCACGCAGGGTCCAGGTGGTCCGGTAGTCCACGCCGATGCCGGGCGAGCTGAGCACGAGCCGCCGGAACGGGACGGCCTCCACCACGACGAACTCCTCCGTGTGGGCGGCCCCGTCCGGTTGGGTGCGGGTCTCCCGCCAGGCGGTGCCGGGGGCGAGGCGGCCCGGGGTGAGCAGCTCGACCGCGCGGACCGTGGAGAGCCAGTCGGCGCGGTCCGGCAGCTCGACCAGGAGCCGCCAGAGCTGGTCGGCGGGCGCCTCGATGATCTGGGTGACCGAAACCGTCGACATGAGCACCTCCCGTGTCCCCCACCGTACGGGGAGTGAGGGTGCGACGGGAGCCCATTTTTCGTCGCCGGCAGGCGTCGCTCAGGTGCGGAATCCCCCGTCCCGGACCGCCTCGACGAAGGCCGCCCAACCCGACGGGCTCACGGTCAGCGCCGGGCCGGACGGGTCCTTGGAATCGCGTACCGCGACCACGCCGACGGTCCGGACCAGGTTGTCCGCCACCTCGACGCACAGCCCCTGGTCGTTGGAGCGGCTGCTGGTACGCCAGGCGGCGCCCGCGAGATCGGTCATGCTCGTCTGCCTCCTCGTCCGCTGGGGCGTTTCCCCACGACGACCGGCGCCGCCGGCGGGTACCCGCCGCGAACCGGCCCGGGACGATCAACGCGGATACGCCGAACCCCGGTCGCACAGCGGGTGCGACCGGGGTTCGGCGTACGGGAGGCTTCCGGCCGGCGCCCGGGGTTCGGGGTGAAGGGAGGCTCCCGGCCTGGTCAGCGGGCCGGGCGGACGGTGCCCGTGACCTCGCCGAGGGCGACGGTGATGCCGTCGGGGCCGGGCGCGGTGGCGGTGATGGTGACCGTGTCGCCGTCCTCCAGGAACGTGCGGGTCTCGCCGCCGACTTTGACCGGCTCGGCGCCGCCCCAGGTCAGCTCCAGGAACGAGCCGACCTGGCCACGCTCGGGGCCGGAGACGGTGCCCGAGGCGTACAGGTCGCCGGTGCGCAGGGACGCGCCGTTGACGGTGAGGTGGGCCAACTGCTGGGCGGGCGTCCAGTACATGGTGGCGAAGGCCGGCTCGCTGACCCGCTCGCCGTTCCACTCCACGGCCAGCCGCAGGTCCAGCCCGAGGTGCGGCACGTCGTGCAGGTACCGCGCCACCGGCGGGTCCTGGTCGGGCGCGGGGACGAACGCGTCGGCGAGGGCGTCCAGCGGCGTCACCCACGCCGACACCGAGGTGGCGAAGGACTTGCCGAGGAACGGGCCGAGCGGCTGGTACTCCCAGGCCTGGATGTCCCGGGCGGACCAGTCGTTGACCAGCACCACCCCGAAGACGTGGTCGGCGAAGTCGGCCACCGGGACCCGGTCCCCGAGCCCGCTCGGCACGCCGACGACGAAGCCGACCTCGGCCTCGATGTCGAGGCGTACGGACGGTCCGCAGACCGGCCCCTGCGGGGTGGCCCGCTGCCCGGTGGGGCGGACGATCGGCGTGCCGGAGACCACCACCGTGCCGGCGCGGCCGTGGTAGCCGATCGGCAGGTGCTTCCAGTTCGGCAGCAGGGGCGGCTGGCCGGGGCGGAAGATCTGCCCGACGTTGGCCGCGTGGTGCTCCGAGGAGTAGAAGTCGACGTAGTCGGCCACCTCGAACGGCAGCAGCAGCTCGACCTCGGCCAGCGGCACCAGCAGCGGCTCCACCGCCGGCCGGTGGGCCTCGTCGGTGAGCAGCTCGGTGATCCGCTGCCGGACGGCGGTCCACTGGGGACGGCCCAGCGCCATGAACGCGTTGAGGGTGGGCCGGCGCAGCGCACCCCCGGCCAGCACCAGCTCGGCCGCCTCGGCGCCGGCCAGGTCGAGCACGAGGTCGCCGATCCGCACCCCGATCCGGGGCTCGCGGCCGTCGGAGCGGAACACCCCGTACGGCAGGTTGCGCACCCCGTACGCCGAACCGTCGGCGCCCGTCACCCAGGTCATTCCTCGCCCCCGTTCACCAGCCCCAGCCGGATGAGATCGGTCAGTGGTTCCACGATGCTGCACGAGCCGAACCCGACCCACAGCGGACGGGTCGCGGCCCGGGCGGCCCGGGCCCGCTCGGCCAGCCGCGCCGGGTCGGTCGCGGCGAGCAGGGCGGCCATCTCGTCCACCTCGGCGCCCTCCGCAGCGGCGAGCGTGGCGGCGAGCACGTTGCCGAAGCCGTGGTGGACGAGCCCGGTCTCCGGGTCGAGGTGCCGGACGGCGTGGTGCAGCCCGGCGGTCAGCTTGAACGGCAACTCCCGGTCCCGGCAGGCGACGATCACGGCGGCCAGCTCGACCGGGGTCGGGAACAGCTCGGCGGCCAGCCCGCCGGTGCGGAACTTGGCCGCGATCGGCACCCCGTCGGCGCGGGCGGCGGCGAGCGTGTCCAGCGCCCCCATCAGCCCGAACGCCAGCGGCACCTCGGCGTACGCCCGCAGGCCGGTGGCGCGGGCGAGGGCGACCAGCTCGGCCAGGCCGGGCTGCGGGTCCTCGCCGCGCTTGGCCACGGCCGCCTCGACCTGCCGGACGTCGATCCGGGGGTCGATCCCGGCGCGCACCCCGGCGAGCCGGTCCAGCGGGACGTCGGCGATCACCCCGACGGCGATCCGCTCGTCGGCGCCGAGCAGGCCGGCCAGCGCGGGCAGCGCCGAGGCGGGGACGAGCAGGGGGCCGACCAGGTCGGCGTACCAGGAGTCGCGGTGCCGCCGGTGCGCGGCGAGCGCGTCGGGCAGCGTCGCGCTGCCGGGCGGGAAGACGGCGGCGTCGTCGACGAGGCCGGCGAGGAGGCGGGGCACCTGCGTTGACACGAAACAAGAACTTACGGGACGCTACAAGGAACGGACAACAGTGTCCGATTATCGGACGTCAGCGGCCGACGAACGGGACGAATCGGGAGGCGACATGCCGTACTACCGCAGCGTCGGCGAGGTGCCCCGGAAGCGGCACACCCAGTTCCGCCAGCCCGACGGCAGCCTGTACGCCGAGGAGCTGATGGGCCAGGAGGGCTTCTCGTCCGACTCGTCCCTGCTCTACCACCGCCACGCCCCGACGGCGATCGTCGCCGCCGAGGAGTACCACCCGCCCGCCGTCACCCGCGCGCCGAACCTGCCGCTCAAGCCCCGCCACCTGCGCACCCACAAGCTGGACTCCACCGCCGCCGACCCGGTCCTCGGCCGGCGCTACCTGCTGGCCAACGACGACGTCCGGATCGCGTACGTGCTGGCCGACCGGCCGTCCCCGCTGTTCCGCGACGCCACCGGCGACCACTGTCTCTACCTGGAGTCGGGCACGATGCGCGTGGAGTCGCCGTTCGGCGCCCTCGACGCGGTGGCCGGCGACTACGTCATCATCCCCACCTCGACCATCCACCGGCTCGTGCCGACCGGCGGCGAACCGGTCCGGCTGCTGGCCGTCGAGGCCGCCGGGCACGTCGGCCCGCCCAAGCGCTACCTCTCCGTCCGGGGGCAGTTCCTGGAACACTCGCCGTACTGCGAGCGGGACGTCCGGGGGCCGGACGCGCCGCTGCTGGTCGACGGCGAGGACGTGGAGGTGCTGGTCCGCCACCGGCGCGGTTGGACGAGGTACGTCTACGCCAACCACCCGTTCGACGTGGTCGGCTGGGACGGGCACCTGTACCCGTGGGCTTTCTCCATCCACGACTTCGAGCCGATCACCGGCCGGATCCACCAGCCGCCGCCGGTGCACCAGACGTTCCAGGGCCCCAACTTCGTCGTCTGCTCGTTCGTGCCGCGCAAGGTGGACTACCACCCGGACGCCATCCCGGTGCCGTACAACCACCACAACGTCGACTCCGACGAGATGCTGTTCTACACCGGCGGCAACTACGAGGCCCGGCGCGGCTCCGGCGTCGAGCAAAACCCCACCGCAACCACCCACGGCCGCAACGGCGAGGCGAACGCCTAACGCACGGTACGGAAGAACACCGCCGACTCCGCCACGGCAGTAACCACGATCGCCAAGACCAACAGCCACGGCGTCCCCACGACCGCGTAGAGCAGCAACAGGACGGGCGCGGCGGCCACCCCGTACACGGCGAGCGCCAGCAACCGGTCCGAGCGCAGCAGGTCCGGCAGGACGGTGCGGGTCAGCCCCGGCACCCGGGCCGCCAGCAGCCAGCCCACCACCGCCCCGCTGAGCGCCACCAGCACCGCGAGGAACCGGGACGGGCCGGACGCGCCCGCCGCCGCGACCGCCACCAGGACGGTGCCGACCAGCGACCACCCCGCCCCGTACAGCACGAGCCGGCGCAGGTTGTCGAAGGCGCCCCGGCGCGGGTCGGCGACCGGCACGGGAGCCGCCGGGACTGTCTCCGCCAGCGCCGCCAGCGCCTCGGCGTACCGGCGCCGTTCCAGCCGGACCACCCCCGGCTCGTCGGCCGCCCCGGCCAGCTCCGGGTCCAGCCGCAGCGCCTCCCGGTACGCCCGCTCGGCCAGGTCGTACAGGTGCAGCCGGGCGGCGACGAGGCCGAGGACGAGGTGCGCCTGCGGCTCCTCCGGGGCCAGCTCCACACCCCGCCAGGCGGCGTTGAGGGCGGGCTGCCCGTTGCGCGCGCCAGAGAGGATCGCCGCCGCGCTGCGCTGGGCGTACGCGTCGTCGGGGCCGGCGACGAGCAACTGCTCGGCGGTGCGCGCCGACTCGGCGTACTCGCCGAGGTCGGCCAGCGCGAGCCCGCGGACGACCAGCGGGCCGACGGTGCCGGGGGCGACGGTCAGGGCCGCGTCGGCGGCGTCCCGCGCCTCGGCGGGTCGCCGGGCGGCGAGGTGCACCCGGCCCAGCGTGGTCAGCGCGGCCGGATTCGCCGGTTCCAGGGCGAGCGCGAAGCCCACCTCGCCGGCCGCCTCGTCGTACCGGCCCAGGTCGGCCAGAAGCTGGGCCCGCTGGAGGTAGCCCTCGGCGGTGGCGTCGCTCGACATGCGGCGGGCCTAGGCGGCGGAAGCCGGGTAGACCAGCGCGACCGCGATCCCGGCGAGCCCCTCCCCGCGCCCGGTGAAGCCCAGGCCGTCGGTGGTGGCAGCGGAGACGCTGACCGGGGCGCCGACCGCCTCCGACAGCACCGCCTCGGCCTCGGCCCGGCGCGGCCCGATCTTCGGCCGGTTGCCGACCACCTGCACCGACACGTTGCCGATCTGGAAGCCGGCCGCGCGGACCCGGCGGGCGGTCTCGGTGAGCAGCGCCACGCCGGGGGCGCCCGCCCACTCCGGCTCGGCCACCCCGAAGTTCGACCCGAGGTCGCCGAGGCCGGCGGCGGAGAGCAGCGCGTTGCAGGCCGCGTGGGCGGCCACGTCGGCGTCCGAGTGGCCGGCCAGGCCGTCCTGGTCGGGCCAGTGCAGACCGGCCACCCAGCAGGGCCGGCCGGGCGCGAAGGCGTGCACGTCCGTGCCGACGGCCACCCGAGGAACGATCATGACCCGAGGGTACGCGTCACGGCACGACGGTCAGCAGGTGCTCGGCCAGCGCCAGGTCGAACGGTCGGGTGACCTTGAGGGCGTACTCCGAGCCGGGGACGCAGACCACCGGTACGCCCTGCTTCTCCACGAGACCGGCGTCGTCGGTGAGCGGGTCGCCGGCCGCGGCGTGGGCGGCGGCCAGCACCGAGCGGCGGAAGCCCTGCGGGGTCTGCACGGCCCGCAGGGCGGACCGGTCGACCGTGCCGAGGACCACCTCGTCCGCGCCGACCTCCTTGATCGTGTCGACGACGGGGAGCACGGGGATCACCGCGTCGTGCCCGGAGCGGACCGCCGCGGCGACCGACTCGACCAGGTCGGGCGGGGTCAGCGCGCGGGCCGCGTCGTGGACCAGGACGATCTCCGGGCCGGCGGGGACGGCCGCGAGCGCGGCGGCCACGGACGCCTGCCGCTCCGCGCCGCCGGGGACGACCAGCGTTGGGGCGACCGGGCCGAGCAGTTCACGGACCGCCCCGACCTCGGCGGCCGGGGCGGCCACCACGATCGTGTGCACGGACGGGGCGGCGGCGATCCGGCGTACCGCGTGCACCAGCAGCGGCTCGCCGGCGAGCAGGCGCAGGGCCTTGGGCGCGCCCGGGCCGAGGCGTACCCCGGCGCCGGCCGCAGGGACGAGGACCGCGACGTCACCGCGCGGATTGAGCTGCGCGGTCACGTCGCGGTCCTCGGGTTTCTTTGCTTCGGGGTGGGTACGAAAGTGCTGTGGAAACTAGGCCTCGGTCAGCACCTTGTCGAGCAGCGTCTCCGCCTCGTCCTTGGTGCTCTTCTCGGCCAACGCGACCTCGCCGACCAGAATGTCGCGGGCCTTGGCGAGCATGCGCTTCTCGCCGGCGGACAGGCCCCGCTCCCGCTCCCGGCGCCACAGGTCGCGGACGACCTCGGCCACCTTCAGCGGGTTACCCGAGGCCAGCTTCTCCAGATTCGCCTTGTAACGCCGCGACCAGTTGGTCGGCTCCTCGGTGTGCGGAGCCCGGAGGACGTCGAAGACCTTGCCCAGGCCCTCCTCGCCGACCACCTCGCGCACACCCACGATCTCGGCGTTCTCAGCGGGCACCCGGACCGTCAGGTCACCCTGCGCAACCCTCAGGACGAGGTACTGCTTAGGCTCGCCCTTGATGACCCGAGTCTCGATTGCCTCGATGAGTGCGGCCCCGTGGTGGGGGTAAACAACGGTCTCGCCGACACTGAAAACCATAGGTTCGAAACCCCTTTCGCTGTGTCTAGGGTAACACGCTCAGACACCGATGTCTCACCGCTGTGCTGACCGTTGGCGCAGCTCAGGGGCCCTGTGAGAGGTATTTCTTCGGCTTGACAGGCGGCCAAGCCAATGAATCGAACACGCTCCGTGATGGCCGTATGACAACCCGGCACGGGTGATCGGGGCGTGGATTTCTCGGGCGATGCGCTCGTCCCATGGTATCCCGCTCCGGCCAACCGCGCCCAGGTGTAGCGGGAGGAGCCGACGGTGCGGGACGCTGGAGGTGAACGGCTGTCCGCGCGCCGAGACGGTTCGAGGGGGTCCGATGGGCATGCCTGACGCAGACGGCCCCGGCCCCGGCGACGGCCTCCCGGGCCTGCCGCCCGAGTGGGGCCGGGTGGTCGTGCCGGACGACGCGTCCGCGCTGGCCGAGGAGGCCGAGCGGATCAGGCGCGAGCTACGCCGACGGGCCGCCCGGGCCCGGTTGCGCGCCCGGCTCGGCCTGCCGCCCCGGCCGAACGGACGGCTCCCGCTCGGCCTGCCGCTGGTCGTCCTCCTGGTCGCTGCCCTCGCCACCGCCGCCGGGCTGTTCGCCGTCACCTGGACCCGCCCGCCGCGTACCGCCGAGCGCCCGACCGTCGTGCCGCACCCGACGCCGGCGGCCGACCTGGTCGGCCGGCCGCTGCCCGCGCTGGAGCTGGTCGACGCCGAGAACGCGGCCGTCTCGTTGCGCGCGCTGCTCCCCGCGGTGATCGTCCTGGTGGACGCGTGCGCCTGCCCGGAGCGGGCCGCCGAGGCCGCCGCGCTCGCGCCGCCGGGGGTGACCGTGGTCACGGTGGCCGGCGGCCGCAGGGTGGACCCGACGGCGGCTTCCGTCGGCCCGCCCGTACGCGCGCTCGCCGACCCGGCCGGCGGCCTGCGCGCCTTCCTGCGCCTGCCGCCGCGCCCCGGCACGGCGACCGCCGTCCTGGTCGACCGCGGCGGGACCGTGCTGCGCGTGGTGCCCGAGCTGCGCTCCGCCGAGGACTACCGCGCCGACCTGCCCCGCCTCGCCGCCTGATCCGTGGCGGGGTCGGGCAGCACCATGTCGGCGACGTGGGCGTGTCCGAACGCCACGGACCCCGCCATGTCGGCGACGTGGGGTGGACCACCGGCTCAGGGGAACAGGGCCGCGAGCTGCGCCTCGACCACGACCGGGGCCCGACCTCGGGCGTCGAGGTCGACGCGGACCCGGCCATCCGCGGGGTTCACCCACAGCGCGGCGAGAGCTCCGTCGCAGCGCACCCGCCGGCTCTCGGAGCGGCCCGACCCGACCTTCAGCACCAGGTGACCGCCGGGGCCGACGCACCGGTACTGGAGCAGGTGCGGGCCGCCGCGGGTGGCCACGACCCGGCGCTGCGGAGGCAGGCCGGGCGACACCTTCAGCTGAGCCTGCCAGACCGTCCGACCGGACTGCCCCGCGCCGCCACGCGGGCCACCGTCGCCCGCGACGGCGCCGCCCTGCCCGCTGACGGCCTGGCCGGTGGCCGGGTCGACGAGAAAGGGGCGGACCGTGCCGGACTGCGCGATCACCCGGCCGGTGGCCGCGTCGAGGACAACCGTTCGGCGAAACAGACCGCGCCGGAGACCGCTGCCCGGGGCGTCCGCATCGGCGGCCAGGCCGCTCGCCGCGCCGCCGGGCACCGCGTCCTGGGATGCGCGCGGGACGGACGGACCGGTCGTCGGGGCGTGGCCGCGCCACCAGGTCACCCCGGCGGTCAGGGCCAGCGCGGACAGCCCCGCGAGCACACCGGCGCGCAGCCGGTCAGCCACGTCGATGTCCACACCGCCGAGCGTAGCCACCGGCGCCGGTCCCGCACCACGGCGTCGGCCGTCAGTCCCGGCGCTCCAGCAGGGCCGCGTACAGGGTCAGGCCGGGGCCGAACGCGAGCATCAGGACCCGCCCCGGCGGCCGGCCCGCGCGCAGCAGCCGGTCCAGGATCAGCAGCACCGTCGGCGAGGAACAGTTGCCGTGCTCGTCCAGCGTGGCCCGGGACGCGGCCAGCCCGTCCGATGGCAGGGCCAGCTCGCGTTCGACCACGTTGAGGATGCGCGGCCCACCCGGGTGCACCGCCCAGCCGTCCACGTCGGCCAGGCCGGCGCCGTGCCGGGCCAGCAGGTCGTCGACCAGGCCCCGGACGTGGGCGGAGAGCACCTGCGGCACCTTCGGCGACAGCCCCATCCGGAACCCGGTGTCGGTGACGTCCCAGGTCATGTGGTCGGCGGTCGACGTGTCGGTGACCGAGGCGACCTCGCGCAGCGCGTACCCCCGGCCGTCGGGGACGACCACGGCGGCGACCGCGGCGTCCGAGAAGAGCGCGTGGGAGACGATCTGCTGGGTGTCCACCCGGGCCGTGGCGGGCTGGATGTGCAGGCTGGTCAGCTCCGCGCAGAGCAGCAGCGCGGGACGCCCCCGCGCGGTGACGAAGTCGCCGGCCGCGCCGAGCCCCGGCAGGGCGGCGTAGCAGCCCATGTGGCCGACGAACATGCGCTGGGTGTCCGGGGCCATCCCCAGGTCGCGGGCCAGCAGGATGTCCAGCCCCGGGGTGGCGTACCCGGTGCAGGAACAGACGACGAACAGCCCGACGTCACCGGCGGCCAGACCGGCGGCCGTCAGCGCCCGGCCGACCGCCTCCTTGCCCAGCGGCAGCGCCTCCACCTGGTAGCGCCGCATCCGGCGCTCCGTCGGCCAGTCCGAGACGTCCTCCAGCAACGGGTTGACGGCCGCCTGTCGCCGGCTCACCCCCGAGTTGGCGAAGATCCGCCGGGCCAGCGCCCGGGTGGCGCCGGCGAAGTGCCGGGAGAAGAAGCCCTCCCAGAGTTCCTCCTGCGCCGCCGCCGGCGGCTGCGCCACGCCCAGGCCCGCGATCACCGGTACGGCCACGCTCCCACCTCTCGTCCGCGCTTCCACCAAGCCGCCCTTCGTTCGCGCTGCGGGACGGGCAAACCCGGCCCGTTCCTCGCACTCACCAACGAGGGGCAGTGCCCTCCCGGTCCGGGTCACCGCCCAACGCGGCGACGCCCAGCCAGTCCGCGCACACGTCGGAGGTCGCCGGGTGCAGTGAGCCGCACCGGGCGTCCCGGTAGAGCCGCTCCAGCGGGTGGCCCCGGCGGGTCGCCGAGGTGCCCGCGGCCTCCAGCATGGACGCCGCCACCTCGGCCGCGGTGGTGCCGGCGAGCAGCTTGGCCCGCCACACCCAGCGGTTGGTCTCCGCGTCCCCGGGCGCCTCGTCGACCCGACGGGCCGCCTCCGCGACGGCCAGCCCCGCCGCCGCCACCGCCGCGTCGGCGCGGCCCAGCCGGGCCCGGACCGCGGGCAGGCCGGCGAGGTTGCGGGCGTTCACGTGCTCCGCCGCCGCGTCGACGGCGGCCCGGGCCACCCCGACGTAGACGGCCGCGTAGCTGGCCACCAGCCAGTGCGGCATGAGCTGGGCGACCACCAGGGCCAGGCCCTCCACGCCGCCGAGCAGCCGGTCCGCCGGCACGGTCACGTCGAGATGCAGGTCGTGGGAGGAGGTGGCGCGCATGCCGAGCGAGTCCCAGGTCGGCTCCACCGTCAGCCCGTCCCCGGCCGGCACCAGGAACTGGGAGACCACCGACGGGTCGGCGGCGCTGCGGGCGGCCACCAGGTAGCCGTCGGCGTGCCCGGCGCCGGAGCAGAACGTCTTGCTGCCCTTGATCCGGAAGCCGCCGTCCACCGGCTCGTACACGGTGCTGAGCTGGGAGAGCCGGGCGCCCGCGCCGCGTTCGCTCATCGCCACCGCGTACCAGGCGCCGTCGGCCGCCGCGCGGAGCAGCCGGTCCCGGGCGGCCAGCGCCTCGTCCGGTACGCCGAGAGCCTCGGCCAGTTCCTCGGTGACCGCGCCGAGCGCGCCGGTGACCGAGGCGTGCATGTTGAACACCAGCGCGGTCGCGCCGTTGCCCCTGGCCAGCTCGGTGGCCACGGCGGCGTACCCCGCGAACGTCGCCCCCACACCGCCCAGCTCCGGCGGGACCATCAGCCCGAACAGCCCGGCGTCGCCCAGGTCCCGGAAGTCCTCGACCGGGAACGTGCCGTCCCGGTCGTGTTCCGCCGCCCGGGCGGCGAGGCGCGGCGCCAACCGGCGGGCCGCCTCCAGCGCGTGCACAGTCATCCCGTCCCCTTCTCGGCGTTCCCTCTACCCGGCCCGGCTACCCGCGCCGGATGCCGCGCCCCTGGTACAGCACGGCGGTGGACCAGGTCGGCTTGATCTCCGGCGCCGGGCCGGCCGGCGTCGACTGTGGACGGCTCCGCCCGGCGGCGGCCCGCATCCGGCGGGCCAGCCAGCGCACCGTTCCGCGCAGCCCCGGCCGAACGCCCCGCACCCGCAGGTCCACGCCGTGCCGCGCGCACTCGGCGACCAACTGCCGGTGGTCCACGAACAGCCGTGGATCGTGAATGCCCCGGGGCACGGTCGGCAGGCGCTCGCCGATCTCGACCGCGAGCAGCCGACTCAACACGGTGTCGTTGAGGGTGTCCAGCACCAGCAGGCCGCCCGGCCGCAGCAGCCGGCACGCCTCGGCGACCGCCCGCCGCCAGTCGGGGACGTGCTCCAGCAGTTCCCCGGCGGTCACCACGTCGGCGCAGCGGTCGGCCAGCGGCACGGCGGTGGCGTCGGCGTTGACCACGGTCACCCCGTGCGCCGCGGCCTGGGCCAGCGCGGAGCGGGTGACGTCCACCCCGACGTGCCGGTAGCCCTTCCCGGCCAGGTGCGGGGCGAGCAGCCCGGCGCCGCAGCCAAGGTCGACCAGCAGCGCGCCGGGACGGGCGGCGGGCGGCACCAGCGCCGCCCGGGCCCGGGCCAGCCAGTGCAGCATGGCGAAGGCGCCGTCCGGCCGCCACCACTCGGCGGCCAGGTCGTCGTACTGCCGGGGGTCGTTCGGCGGCAGCACACGGGGCACGGCGGACACCGGGGACGGACCCTCTCGCATGGGACGAGCGTGGCACGACTGGGCGGTAACGACCAGACTTCCCTTATGTCGACGACGGTGTTAGGGCTGGTCAGGGCGAGCCATCCGGAGCCGGCCGCGGCCGTCACCGCGGTCGCCGGGCTGCTCGCCCACGGCGTGGGACACCGCCCGGCCGGGGTGGCCGCCGTGGCCCTCACCGTGCTCGCCAGCCAGCTCGCGGTGGGCTGGTCCAACGACCACCTGGACGCCGACCGCGACGCGGCGGTGGGGCGTACCGACAAGCCGGTGGCCACCGGGGCGGTGAGCCGGCGGGCGATCGGCCTGGCGGCGCGGCTCGCCGCCCTGGCCACGGTCCTGCTCGCGGCGGCGGCCACCAACCGCGCGGCGACCCTCTGCGTGGCCGTGGGCCTGGCCTCCGCGCTGCTCTACAACTGGCCGCTGAAGTCGACGCCGGTCTCCGTGCTGCCGTACGCGGTGTCGTTCGGCGCGCTGCCCGCCTTCGTGGTGCTGGCCCTGCCCGGCGCCCCCACCCCACCGGGCTGGCTGCTGGCCGCCGCCGCCCTGCTCGGCGCCGGCGCGCACTTCGCGAACGTGCTGCCGGACCTGGCCGACGACGCCCGGACGGGGGTGCGCGGGCTGCCGCACCGGCTCGGCGCCGTCGGCAGCCGGACCGCCGCCGCCGGGCTGCTGCTGGCGGCAACGGTCACGCTGGTCGTCGGGCCGCCCGGGCCGCCGTCGTGGGCCGGCCTGTCGGCGCTCACGGCCGCCGCCGTGGCACCACCCCTGACCTGGTACGCCGAACGGCGCGGGGACGCGGCCCGGGTACGTGGGACGGCGGCGTTCCGGGCGGTGATGCTGGTGGCCCTGATCGATGTGGTGCTGCTGGTGGCGAGCGGCCGGGTGGTCTGAGGCGGCCCCGCGTAGGTGGTGGTGCCGGGTCCCCGTGCGGCCCTCGATCAGCCCCAACTACCCTGGAGCCCGGTCTGCGCGGGTATGGCCACCGCGCCCGGGAACCGCCGGGTGGGGATCGTGACGAGGAGGACCGACGTGACGCGCTCGATCAGGGGATCCCGGCGGGCGGCCCTGCTGCTGGCCGGCACGGCCGCGGCGGCCGGCCTGCTGCTCTCCGGCTGCGGCTCGGGGCAGATTGCCGAGACCGCCGTCAAGCAGCCGTCGGTGCAGGGCGTCAACCTCCAGACCCCGGACACCAAGCTCAAGGTGCGCGGCCTCTACGTCGAGTACCCGGGGCCGACCGGCTACCAGGCCGGGGCCAACGCCCCGCTCAACGCCGTCATCTACAACGACTCGGCGGAGGCGGTGACGGTGACCGTCACCACGGACAGCGCCCGCCAGGTCGTCATCTCCAGCGGCTCGGCCGCCTCGGCCAGCGCGTCGCCGTCCGAGCACGCGTCGCCCTCGGAGCACGCGTCGCCGTCGGAGAGCGCCTCGCCGTCCGAGCACGCGTCGCCCTCGGAGCACGCGTCGCCGTCGGAGAGCGCCTCGCCGTCCGAGCACGCCTCGCCGTCGGAGAGCGCTTCGCCGTCCGAGTCGGCCAGCCCGTCCGAGAGCGGCTCGCCGTCGCCGTCGGCCTCGGAGGATGCCTCGGCCAGCCCGTCCGCGCCCGCCGGTGAGCCGGCCCGCTTCGAGATCCCGGCCAACAGCTACGTGCAGCTCAACGTCCAGGGCGGCCGGTTCCTCCAGCTCGTCGGGCTGAACGAGCGGCGGCTCGTCGGCGAGTCGGTCAACCTGGTCTTCGACTTCGGCAACGGCAGGACGATCCGCGCGGCCGCCGCGATCGGCGTGCCGCTGACCCCGGCCCCGCCGGCCTCCCCGATCATCGAGCGCGAGGGCGCGCACGGCGCCGAGGGCGGCACCGAGGCCGGCGCCGGCGGGCACGGCTGACCCGCACCCCCGACCGTCGACAGAACCGCCGGCGTGGCACCCGCCACGCCGGCGGTTCTTCGTCGTACGGGGACGCTAGCGTCCTGGTGTGACAACCTCTCGATCCACCTCCCGGGCGATCCCCCGCGGCACGGGCCGGGCCGCCCGCGAGCCCCGTCCGGCCTACGAGTGCGACGCCTGCGGCCACCAGCCGCCCAAGTGGGTGGGGCGCTGCCCCGAGTGCGGCGAGTGGGGCTCGGTGGTCGAGTGCACGGTGACCGGCCCGACGGTCTCCGGGCGGGTGGTCAGCTCCCGGATGCCGGCCGAGCCGGCCCGCCCGATCGCCACCGTCAGTGCCGCCCCGGCACGGGCCCGGCCCACCGGGGTCAGCGAGCTCGACCGGGTGCTCGGCGGCGGGCTGGTGCCCGGCGCGGTGGTGCTGCTGGCCGGCGAGCCTGGGGTCGGCAAGTCCACGCTGCTGCTCGACGTGGCCCAGCAGTGGGCGGCCAACGCCGGCAGCCCGTCCCTGGTGGTCAGCGGGGAGGAGTCGGTCAGCCAGGTGCGGCTGCGCGCCGAGCGGATGGGCGCCCTGCACGACCAGCTCTGGCTGGCCGCCGAGAGCGACCTGGGCGCCGTCCTCGGCCACCTCGACGCCGTCAAGCCGGGGCTGCTGGTGCTCGACTCGGTGCAGACCATCTCCATGGCCGGCACCGAGGGGGTGCCCGGCGGGGTGACCCAGGTGCGGGCGGTCACCGCCGCCCTGGTCGCGGTGGCCAAGGAGCGCGGCATCGCCACGGTGCTCGTGGGGCACGTGACCAAGGACGGCCAGGTCGCCGGCCCTCGGGTGCTGGAGCACCTGGTCGACGTGGTGCTGCACTTCGAGGGCGACAAGCACTCCTCGCTGCGGATGGTGCGCGGCGTGAAGAACCGGTTCGGCGCCGCCGACGAGGTCGGTTGCTTCGAGATGCACGAGGGGGGCATCAGCAGCCTCGCCGACCCGTCCGGCCTGTTCCTCACCCGCTACTCCGAGCCGGTGCCCGGCACCTGCGTGACGGTGGCGATGGAGGGGCGGCGGGCCCTGGTCACCGAGGTGCAGGCGCTGATCGGGGCGACGGTCGCGGGCTCACCGCGGCGTACGGTCTCGGGGCTCGACGGCGCGCGGCTCGCGATGGTGCTGGCGGTCCTCCAGCGCCGCACCGAGCGACTGACCCTGCACGACCGGGAGGTCTTCGCGGCCACCGTCGGCGGCATCCGGGTGGTGGAGCCGGCGGCGGACCTGGCCGTCGCCCTCGCCGTGGCCTCCGGCGGCCTCAACCTGGCCCTCGACCCGCACCTGGTGGCGATCGGCGAGGTCGGGCTGACCGGCGAGGTGCGGCGGGTCGGCGCGGTGCCGCGCCGGCTGGCCGAGGCGGCCCGGCTCGGCTTCCGGATGGCCCTGGTCCCGCCCGGGTGCGGCCCCGCGGGCACGGGCGCAGGCCCGGAGAACATGCGGGTGATGGAGGTCACGGATCTGCGTTCGGCGCTCCAGTGTGCCGCCCGCGCGTCGGCGGAGTGACCGACGGTGTTCGCCCGGCGGGACCGCCCGTGCGATTCGGGACGAGGGCGGCCGGTTCGCCCGGCCCGGCCATCGGGTCGCATCGTGACACATCACAGTAACCGCGACAGCACCCACCGCACGACAGTCCGTAGACTGTGCCCGTGCCGATCGACCGCGATGCCAGCAGAACAGCAGGCGCGACAGCCCACGCCCGCACCGGCGCCGTGGGCTCGCCCGCCCGTCCGATCAGCGTCAGCGTGACCGGGAGTGTCGGCGGCGCGGGTGGCGACCCGTTGCGGGCCAACCTCGCGCTGATGGCGCCGGGCACCGCGCTCCGCGACGGCCTGGAGCGGATCCTGCGCGGGCGGACGGGCGCGCTGATCGTCCTCGGCTACGACAAGGTGGTCGAGCAGATCTGCACGGGCGGCTTCCCGCTGGACGTCGAGTTCTCCGCGACCCGGGTACGCGAGCTGTGCAAGATGGACGGTGCGGTCGTGCTGTCCAGCGACGGCACCCGGATCGTCCGGGCGGCCGTGCACCTGATGCCGGACCCGTCCATCCCCACCGAGGAGTCCGGCACCCGGCACCGCACCGCCGAGCGGGTGGCCCGGCAGACGGGCTATCCGGTCATCTCGGTCAGCCAGTCGATGCGGATCATCAGCCTCTACGTCAACGGCCAGCGTCACGTCCTGGACGACTCGGCGGCCATCCTGTCGCGGGCCAACCAGGCCCTGGCCACCCTGGAGCGCTACAAGCTGCGCCTGGACGAGGTCTCGGGCACGCTCTCCGCCCTGGAGATCGAGGACCTGGTCACCGTCCGGGACGCGGTGGCGGTGGTGCAGCGGCTGGAGATGGTCCGCCGGATCGCCGACGAGATCGCCGGCTACGTGGTCGAACTGGGCACCGACGGCCGACTGCTCGCCCTCCAGCTCGACGAGCTGATGGCCGGCGTCGACGCCGACCGCACCCTGGTCATCCGGGACTACCTGCCCAGCGGTCGCAAGTCGCGGACGCTGGACGAGGCGCTGGTCGAGCTGGACCTGCTCGGCGCCACCGAGCTGATCGACCTGGTGTCGGTCGCCAAGGCGATCGGGTACCCGTCCGCCTCCGACGCGCTGGACGCGGCCGTCAGCCCGCGCGGCTTCCGGCTCCTGGCCAAGGTGCCCCGGCTGCCGGTGGCGATCGTCGACCGGCTGGTGCTGCACTTCGGCAGCCTCCAGCGGCTGCTCGGGGCCACGGTGGAGGACCTCCAGGCCGTCGAGGGCGTCGGCGACGCCCGGGCCCGGGGCGTCCGGGAGGGGCTGTCCCGGCTCGCCGAGGCGTCCATCCTGGAGCGTTACGTCTGATCGGCGGGCCCAGGGCCCCTGGCACGCGCCGGCGGCCGGGAGGCCGCGCGGATCATCCGGCCCCCCGGTCCGGCGGGCCGGCCGATCAGTTCGTGATGGTGAGCTTGACCGGCTCGCTCAGCTTGGTGTCGAGCCGCCCGAACACCTGGTACGTCCCGGCCGGCACGAACTGACCACTGGCGATCCCGTTCGCGCACTTGCTGCTGTACTTGCCGTTCCAGTCCACCTGGTACGACCGCTCGAAACCGGGGGTGAACGACTGCACGTCGGAGCCCTTGGCAGTGCCGCAGGTGTCGGAGGACCAGACCTTCTCCGCGCCCGACTTGATGAACAGCTCCTGCATGTCCGCGCCGACGTCCCGGCTGCACGTGCGGTCCGACCTGTTCTTGATCTTCAGTTGCAGGCCGACCACCGTGCCCGACTGCGCCCTCGCGGGCAGCGGGACCGGGGTCACGGAGATCTCGGCGTCGGTGCACGTGCCGGCGTCCGCCGCGGGCACGGCCGGCGCGTCGTTCCCGCCCCCGGACGAGGACGAGCCGGCGTCGCCCGACGAGCCGGCCTCGTCGCCCGAGCCGCCGGCCGGCGGTGCGCCGGTCTCCGGGGACAGCACCGAGCCGCTCGGGTCCGGCGACGGCGGCTCGCCGGAGGGGTCCGGCACCGGCGTGGAGGTCGGCGTCGACCGCGACTGCGGTGTGGTGCCGCCGTTGCCTGAGGCGTTGCACGAGTAGAGCAGGACAACCAGGAAGAGAAGCCCCGCTCCGAGCACGACGGCGCGACGCCGCCAGTACACGGCGGGGGGCAGGGGGCCGACCGTCAGACGCATGATGCCCCCACCGTAACGGCGCGACGCGCGCTCGGCCGGCGCGACGCGCCGTACCGTCCTCCGCTCACCCCCGCGACCCTCCACTCACGACACCCGCGGGTAGCCGCGCGGCCCGCCCCGGGCCGGACGCGCCACCGCCCGCCGGCCCGCCCGACGTGCGGCGGGGACACCGTCACAGGTAGACCTTGCGCTGGTAGATCGCGTGCGCGCCGGCCACCCGGTCCAGGAAGAGCAGGCCGGCGCAGTGGTCGATCTCGTGCTGCAGTGCCCGCGCCTCGAACCCGTCGGTGACCAGCCGCACCGGCGCCGCGCTGCCCGGCAGCACCCCCTCGACCACCAGCCGGCTGGCCCGCTTGACGTCGCCGGTGAGGTCGGGCACCGACATGCAGCCCTCCCGCCCCGCCTTCCACCGGGTCGCCTCGACGACCCGCGCGTTGCACAGCACGAACGCGCCGTGCACGGTGACCGCCTTGGGGTGACCGGTGACGTCCACGGCGAACACCCGGGCGCTGACCCCCACCTGGGGCGCGGCGAGGCCCACGCAACCGGGCGAGACCCGCATGGTGGCGACCAGGTCGGCGGCGAGCTGGACCACCTCGGCGGAGGCGGGATCCACCTCCGGCCCGGGCCGGCTGAGCACCGGGTCGGGCGCGGCGACCACCGGGCGCACCTCGCCGGGCACGCCGAGCGCGTCGGGGGTCCAGCCGCCGAGGCCGGCGTACCCGGCCGTCACAGCAGGTCCGGGTCCGCCGGGCGGAGGCTGACGCCGACGCCCAGCTCCGCCGCCGCGCGCGTCAGCCGGCCGGCCACCTCGTCGCTGCTCCCCGGCGGTAGCTCGACCTCGGCGACCACCACGTACAGGGAGCCGGTGAGCCGGGTGCTCAGGTCGGTGACGTTGCCGCCCGCGTCGGCCAGCACGCGGGTCACGGCCGCGACGATGCCCATCCGGTCCGCACCGTGCACCGCGAGCACGTACGGCTCGCCCGTCGGCGCGACGACGCCGTCGGGCGTGACCGCCCGTACGGTGGCCAGGAGCTGGCCGTCGGCGGCGAGCGGGGCCAGGGCGGCCTCGACGTCGGCGGCGGCCGGGCCGACGCAGATCAGCGTCATCGCGAAGTGGCCACGCAGCCGGGTCATGGTCGAGTCGGTGAGGTTCGCGCCGAGCCGGGCGAGCACCTCGGCGACGTCCGCGACGATGCCCGGCCGGTCCCGGCCGATGACGGTGATCGCTAGCTCGTTCATCTGGGCATTCTGCCCGACCCGGCGCCGACCTCGGCGGTGCCCCGCCCGGCCCGCCCAACCTGCGGGAAGCCCGCCCGTGACATGATCGGCGGTGCCATGTCTGAGCCCACCTTCGCCGCCCTGGTCAGCCGCTGGTACGAGAAGAACGCCCGCGACCTGCCGTGGCGCGAGCCCGGCGTGGGCGCCTGGGCGATCCTGGTCAGCGAGGTCATGCTCCAGCAGACGCCCGTGGCGCGGGTACTCCCGGCCTGGACGGCGTGGCTGGAGCGGTGGCCGACGCCCGCGGCGCTGGCCGCGGACACGCCCGCCGAGGCGATCCGGATGTGGGGACGGCTGGGCTATCCCCGCCGGGCGGTGCGGCTGCGCGAGTGCGCGGTGGCGATCGTGGAGCGACACGGCGGCGAGGTGCCGGACCGGCTGGAGCAGCTGCTGGCGCTGCCGGGCGTGGGCACGTACACGGCCCGGGCGGTGGCCGCGTTCGCGTACGGCCAGCGGCACCCGGTGGTCGACACCAACGTACGGCGGGTGGTGTGCCGGGCGGTCGCCGGCGAGCCGGACGCGGGCCCGGCCACCCGCCCGGCCGACCTGGTCGCCTGCGAGGAACTGCTGCCGGAGGAGCCGGCCGCCGCCGCGCTGGCGAGCGCCGCGTTCATGGAACTGGGGGCGGTGGTCTGCACAGCCCGGTCACCGCGCTGCGGCGGGTGCCCGGTGGCGGCGGTCTGCGCGTGGCGGGCGTCCGGTCAGGAGGCTCCGGCCGGCCCGACGCGGCGGCCACAGCGGTACGCGGGCACCGACCGGCAGGTACGCGGGCTGCTGCTGGCCGTACTGCGGGAGGCCACCGGACCGGTGCCGCACCAGCGGCTGGACCAGGTCTGGGCCGACGACGTGCAGCGGTCCCGGGCCCTGGCCGGGCTGGTGCAGGACGGCCTGGTCGAGCCGGCCGGCGCGGCGTCGTTCCGCCTGACCGGCGACGGCCCCCCGCCCCCCGCACCCCCGCCCTCACTCGGCGCCTGACCCCGCCGTCACTCCCCCGCGACCTGTGGCGCGTGGGGCGTGGGACGGGAAAGGGCGACGGCCCCGGTGGCTTTCGCCGACCGGGGCCGTCGCCCTGTCAGATGTGCCTTACTCGTCTGCGCCCGCGGTGGCGGCGCCACCGAGGTCGGCGGGGACGGCGTCCGGCACCTCGACCGGCTTGTCGGCTCCGCGGAACACGAGCTTGGACTTGTCGATGTTGTTGGGGTCGCCCTCGCAGTCGACGACGACGATCTGGCCGGGGATCAGTTCGTTGAACAGGATCCGCTCGGACAGGTTGTCCTCGATGTCACGCTGGATCGTGCGGCGCAGGGGCCGGGCACCGAGGACGGGGTCGAAGCCCTTCGTGGCGAGGTACTTCTTGGCGTTGTCGGTCAGCTCGAGGCCCATGTCCTTGTTCCGCAGCTGGGTCTCGATCCGGGCGATCATGATGTCGACGATCGACAGGATCTCGGTCTGACGCAGCTGGTGGAACACGATCGTGTCGTCGATACGGTTCAGGAACTCCGGCCGGAAGTGCTGCTTGAGCTCGTCGTTGACCTTCTGCTTCATCCGGTCGTAGTTCGACTCCTGGTCCTCCGACGCCTGGAACCCGAGGCTCACGGCCTTGGCCACGTCACGGGTGCCCAGGTTCGTGGTCAGGATGATGACCGTGTTCTTGAAGTCCACGATCCGACCCTGACCGTCGGTGAGCCGACCGTCCTCCAGGATCTGCAGCAGCGTGTTGAACACGTCCGGGTGGGCCTTCTCGATCTCGTCGAACAGCACCACACTGAACGGCCGACGACGCACCTTCTCCGTCAGCTGCCCGCCCTCGTCGTAACCCACGTACCCGGGAGGCGCACCCACCAGGCGGGACACCGTGTACCGGTCGTGGAACTCCGACATGTCCAGCTGGATGAGGGCGTCCTCCGAGCCGAACAGGAACTCGGCGAGCGCCTTGGACAGCTCGGTCTTACCCACACCCGACGGGCCGGCGAAGATGAACGACCCCGACGGACGCTTCGGGTCCTTCAGGCCGGCGCGGGTACGACGGATCGCCTTCGACACGGCCTTGACCGCGTCCTCCTGGCCGATGACGCGCTTGTGCAGCTCGTCTTCCATCCGCAGCAGCCGGGAGGTCTCCTCCTCGGTCAGCTTGTACACCGGGATGCCGGTCCAGTTACCCAGGACCTCGGCGATCTGCTCGTCGTCGACCTCGGACACGACGTCCAGGTCGCCGGCCTTCCACTCCTTCTCCCGCTGCGCCTTCTGGCCCAGCAGCTGCTTCTCCTTGTCCCGCAGCTGCGCGGCCCGCTCGAAGTCCTGCGCGTCGATCGCGGACTCCTTGTCGCGGCGCACCTGCGCGATCCGCTCGTCGAAGTCCCGCAGGTCCGGCGGCGCGGTCATCCGGCGGATCCGCATCCGCGCACCGGCCTCGTCGATCAGGTCGATCGCCTTGTCGGGCAGGAAGCGGTCGGAGATGTACCGGTCGGCCAGCGTGGCGGCGGCCACCAGGGCGGCGTCGGTGATCGACACGCGGTGGTGCGCCTCGTACCGGTCCCGCAGCCCCTTGAGGATCTCGATGGTGTGGGCCAGCGACGGCTCACCCACCTGGATCGGCTGGAACCGCCGCTCCAGCGCGGCGTCCTTCTCCAGGTGCTTGCGGTACTCGTCGAGGGTCGTGGCGCCGATGGTCTGCAGCTCGCCACGGGCCAGCATCGGCTTCAGGATGCTGGCGGCGTCGATCGCGCCCTCGGCGGCACCCGCGCCCACCAGGGTGTGGATCTCGTCGATGAACAGGATGATGTCGCCGCGGGTGCGGATCTCCTTGAGGACCTTCTTCAGGCGCTCCTCGAAGTCACCGCGGTAGCGGGAACCGGCGACCAGCGCACCGAGGTCGAGGGTGTAGAGCTGCTTGTCCTTCAGCGTCTCGGGCACCTCGCCCTTGATGATCTTCTGGGACAGGCCCTCCACCACGGCGGTCTTGCCGACGCCGGGCTCGCCGATCAGCACCGGGTTGTTCTTGGTGCGGCGGGACAGCACCTGCATGACCCGCTCGATCTCCTTCTCCCGCCCGATCACCGGGTCGAGCTTGCCCTCGCGGGCAGCCTGGGTCAGGTTCCGACCGAACTGGTCCAGCACCAGGCTGGTGGACGGGGCGGCCTCACCCGCCGCGGCACCCGCCGCCGCCGGCTCCTTGCCCTGGTAGCCGGAGAGCAGCTGGATCACCTGCTGCCGCACCCGGTTGAGGTCGGCGCCGAGCTTGACGAGGACCTGGGCGGCGACGCCCTCGCCCTCGCGGATCAGGCCGAGCAGGATGTGCTCGGTGCCGATGTAGTTGTGCCCCAGCTGCAGCGCCTCGCGCAGCGACAGCTCCAGCACCTTCTTCGCCCGCGGCGTGAACGGGATGTGCCCGCTCGGCGCCTGCTGGCCCTGGCCGATGATCTCCTCGACCTGCTGACGCACACCCTCCAGCGAGATGCCGAGGCTCTCCAGGGCCTTGGCCGCCACGCCCTCACCCTCGTGGATGAGGCCCAGCAGGATGTGCTCCGTACCGATGTAGTTGTGGTTGAGCATCCGGGCCTCTTCCTGGGCCAGGACGACAACCCGTCGCGCTCGGTCGGTGAACCGCTCGAACATGCCCTCGTGCTCCTCACGTGCCGTGCGCCTTGATGGGTCAGATCTCGGCGGGGCCGGTGCGCGGACGTCCGGGATGGGCGTCCGTGCCTCCTTACTCTAACGTCGCGGACCGACTCCGCTGAGGTCGTGTGTCCTCGGCGGGATGCCGGTACGCGCCGTTTATGACAACCGTCCGCGCTCAGGAGGTGTTCCGGTACCTCTTGCTGTACGCGCAGAGCGAAATTCGGATCGCCGGCGAGCCGACGCACCCGGGGGCCTGGGAACTCCTCCCGCCGCCGCCCGGCGCTCACCGGACGGGTGGACGGCAATCCACAGGCTGTGGACAGAATCTCCACCGGCTGTGGACAACGCCGGGGACGGACCGATTCTTCCCGGCGGAACCGGCTCGTTCCGCCGGGCGTCCCGAGGCGTCCGCACCAGGCCGGGCGGCACGGGGATTCCGAGGCGTCCGCACCGGGCCGGCCCGCACGGGGGCCCGAGGCGTCCGCGCCGACCGGGCGGCACCGCGCCCGAAAGACGGCGACGCCGGCCCGGAGGCATGCTCCGGGCCGGCGTCCGTGTCGCCCGTGTCGGGTCTGTCCCCCGGATCCCCCTACGCGCCCATCAGGAGGCGGGCGGAGGCCCGGGACAACGGTCGTCGGTCAGCGACCGGCCTTCGAGTGGTACTCGTCGACGATCTCCTGGGGAATCCGGCCCCGGTCGGAAATCTCCCGACCCTCCTTCTTGGCCCACTCACGGATCGCCTTGTTCTGCTCACGGTCGGCGGTGGCGCCGCCCCGACCGCGCGCGGCCCGGCCACCCACCACCACGCCGCCCCGGCCCACCTTGGTGCCGGCGCCGACGTACGGCGCGAAAACGTCACGCAATTTCTCGGCGTTCACACTCGAGAGGTCGATCTCGTACTGAACACCGTCGAGCGCGAACTTGACGGTCTCGTCAGCGTCCCCACCGTCCAGGTCATCGACCAGCTTGTGAATGATCTGCTTGGCCACGTCCCACATTCCTTTCGAGCAGGGTGTACCTGCAACAATCTGAGAGCACAATAACCCGCCCGACGCTTGTCGCGTCAATAGGACGCGGTATCCGCCACCCCCAAGGCGCCCCCGCCTACTCGGGGCGGACCAAGGGGAAGAGGATGGTTTCCCGAATTCCGAGGCCCGTGAGGGCCATCAAGAGCCGGTCGATTCCCATTCCCATGCCCCCCGACGGCGGCATTCCGTACTCGATGGCCCGGAGAAAGTCCTCGTCCAGCCGCATGGCCTCGTCGTCGCCGCGGGCGGCCAGCTGCGCCTGGGCGACCAGCCGCTCGCGCTGCACCACCGGGTCGACCAGCTCCGAGTACGCGGTGCCCAGCTCGAATCCGAGCACGTAGAGGTCCCACTTCTCGGCCAGGCCCGGCTCGCTGCGGTGGCCGCGGGTCAGCGGGCTGGTCTCCTCCGGGTAGTCCCGGACGAACGTGGGCTCCCGCAGCCCCGGCACGACCAGTTCCTCGAACAGCTCCTCGGCCAGCTTGCCCGGCCCCCACTTGGGGTCCACGGACAGCCCGACCTTGTCGGCGTACTCGACCAGGCGGGCGCGCTCCGTGCGGACGGTGACCTCTTCGCCGAGCGCCTCGGAAAGCACACCGAAGAGCGTGACCGACCGCCACTGGCCGCCCAGATCGAGCTCCCGGCCATCCGCGTGCGTCACCACGGTCGACCCGGCGACGGCGATCGCGGCCTGCTGCACGAGATTACGGGTGAGCACCGCCATGGTGTCGTAGTCCGCGTACGCCTGGTACGCCTCGAGCATCGCGAACTCGGGCGAGTGCGAAGAGTCGATGCCCTCATTACGGAAGTTGCGGTTGATCTCGAAGACCCGGTCGACGCCGCCGACGACGGCGCGCTTGAGAAACAGTTCCGGCGCGATTCGCAGATACAGATCGGTGTCCAGCGCATTGCTGTGGGTCACGAATGGCCGGGCGGCGGCACCACCGTGGAGCAACTGGAGCATCGGGGTCTCCACCTCGATGAAGCCCTCGCCGTGCATGGTCTCGCGCAGGGAGCGCACGGCCGTCGCCCGGGTGCGTACCATCTGCCGCGCCTGGGGCCGGACGACAAGGTCGACGTACCGCTGGCGGACCCGGGCCTCCTCGCTGAGCGGCTTGTGCGCCACGGGCAGCGGGCGCAGCGCCTTGGCCGTCACCGCCCACTCCTCGACCAGCACCGACAGCTCCCCCCGGCGGCTGGTGATCACCTCGCCGGTCACCCCGACGTGGTCGCCCAGGTCGACCAGGCGCTTCCAGTCCTCCAGGCGCTCCGCGCCCACCCGGTCCAGCGAGAGCATCGCCTGCAGCTCCGTGCCGTCGCCGTCCCGCAGCGTCGCGAAGCACAGCTTGCCGGTGTTCCGTACGAAGATCACCCGGCCGGTGGTGGCGGCCCGGTCGCCCGTGGCCGTGTCCGTGGGCAGCTCCGCGTACTTCTCGCGGATCTGCGCCAGAGTGCTGGTCCGGGGATATCCCACGGGGTACGGCTCGACGCCCTCGGCGAGCATCCGGTCCCGCTTCTCCCGGCGGACCTTCATCTGCTCGGGAAGGTCGTCGGCGGGGTCGACTGGCACGGCGTTCTGCTCGGTCACGGCACGCTTCCTCAGCTAAGGATTCTCGGCGGGGTCAGCCCCCGAGCGTACTCAAGCCGCCCGCGGGCCGTTACGGGATAACCTGCCCCCCATGACGCACCCCACTCAGGCGCTCTCGTTCGGCGCGGCGGCGGCCGAATACGACCGGTTCCGCCCGCGGTACCCGGAGGCCGCGGTGCGCTGGGCGCTCGACGGGCTGGGCGCGCCCGCCCGCGTGGTCGACCTCGGCGCGGGCACGGGCATCCTCACCCGCGCCGTGCTCGCCGCCGGGCACGAGGTGGTACCGGTGGAGCCCGACCCCGGGATGCGGGCCCAGCTCGCCGCCGCGACCCCCGGCGTGGCCGCGCTCGCGGGCAGCGCCGAGTCCGTGCCGCTGCCGGACGGCGCCGCGGACGCGGTGCTGGTGGGCCAGGCCTACCACTGGTTCGACAGGGAACGGGCGCATCCCGAAATCGCGCGGCTGCTGCGCCCCGGCGGGACGTTCGCCCCGATCTGGAACACCCGGGACGAGCGGGTCGGCTGGGTGGCCGAGCTGGGCCGCATCGCCCACCTCGGCGACAACGCGGGCGACGTGACCGAGAAGTACGGCGACTTCGGCCCGGCCTTCGAGACGGCGGAACTGGGCGAGTTCCGGCACGCCACCACCCTCACCCCCGACGAGGTGATCGGCATGCTGCACACCCGCTCGTACTGGCTGACCGCGTCGACCGACGCGCAGAAGGAGATCGACCGCCGCCTTCAAGACCTCTTCGCCACCCATCCGGACCTGGCCGGACGGGACACGGTCGGACTCCCCTACCGCACCTTCGTGTTCAGATCCCGACGGCGCTGAACCACGAACGGTTTCCGGGCAGCCCGGCCGGCGCAGGGATCAAGCCTGACCGCCCGGAGCCGGCCGGGCTGCCCGGAAACCCCGCGCGAGGCACCGGAGCGAAGCATCAGACGTTGCGCTCGTAGACCATCCGCAGCCCGATCAGCGTGATCATCGGCTCGTGGTGGGTGATTGAGCGGCACTCGCCGATGACCAGCGAGGCCAGCCCGCCGGTCGCGATCACCGCCTTCACCTCGCCCAGCTCCTCGGTCATCCGCTCGACGATCCGGTCGACCTGCCCCGCGAAGCCGAAGTACAGGCCGGACTGGAGGCACTCGACGGTGTTCTTGCCGATCACCGAGCGCGGCTTGGCCGCCTCCACCTTCCGCAGCTGGGCGGCGCGGGCCGCGAGGGCGTCGAAGGAGATCTCGATGCCCGGGGCGAACGCCCCGCCCAGGAACTCGCCCCGGCCGCTGATCACGTCGAAGTTCGTGGTGGTGCCGAAGTCGACGACGATCGACGGGCCGCCGAAGAGGTTGTAGGCCGCCAGGGTGTTCACCACCCGGTCCGCGCCCACCTCCTTCGGATTGTCGATCGCGAGCTGCACGCCCGTCCGCACCCCCGGCTCGACGATCACGCTCGGCAGGTCGGCGTAGTACCGGGCCAGCATCGTACGCAGCGAGCGCAGCGCGGCCGGCACCGTCGAGCAGGCGGCCACCCCGGTGATCTCCACGGCGTCACCGGCGAGCAGCCCCCGGAACATCAGACCCAGCTCGTCCGCAGTGGAGCGGGCGTCGGTCTTGATCCGCCAGGAGTGCACCAGCTTGCCGCCGTCGAAGGTCGCCAGCACGGTGTTGGTGTTTCCGATGTCGATGCACAGCAGCACGCACGCAGCCTAGACGCCGCGCAACCCCTACTCCGTGCGCAGGTCCAACGCGATGTCCAGGATCGGCGAGGAGTGGGTCAACGCCCCCACCGACAGGTAGTCCACCCCGGTCGCCGCGTACGCCGCCGCCACGTCCAGGGTGAGCCCGCCGGTCGCCTCCAGCTCGGCCCGGTCCCCCACCGCGGCGACCACCGACTCCAGCGTGGCCGGGGACATGTTGTCCAGCAGCAGGAAGTCCGCGCCGGCCTCGACCGCCTCCAGCGCCTCGGCCAGCGTGTCCACCTCCACCTGCACCGGCACGTCGGGGAACGCCTCCCGGACCCGGCGGTACGCCGCCGCGACGCCCCCGGCCGCGAACTTGTGGTTGTCCTTGATCATGGCGACGTCGTGCAGGCCCATCCGCTTGTTCGTGCCGCCGCCGGCCCGGACCGCGTACTTCTCCAGCGCCCGCAGCCCCGGGGTGGTCTTGCGGGTGTCCAGCACCATCGCCTTCGTGCCGGCCAGCGCGTCCGCCCAGGCCCGGGTGTGGGTGGCCACCCCCGACATCCGGCACAGCAGGTTCAGCGCCGTCCGCTCGGCGGTGAGCAGCAGCCGGGTCGGCCCGGTGACCGTGGCCAGCACGTCGCCGCGGGCCACCCGCTGGCCGTCGTGGGCCACCAGGGACACCTCGACCGCCGGACCGGTCGCCGCGTCGGCCGGGCCGGCCGCCGGCTGGAACCCGCCCGCGCTCACGTCGACCGCGTCCGCCTGCGCCGCGCTCACGTGGACCGCGTCCGCCTGCGTCGCACCCACGTCGGCCGCGTCCGCGTACGCGCCGCCGGGGCCGGCCGGAAAGCCGGTCACCTCGCCGACCAGCTCGAACACCGCCGCGGCGACGGCCAGCCCGGCCACCACCCCGTCGGCGCGGGCCACCAGGTCCGCGGTGTCGGTCTGGCTGGCCGGGATGGTTGCCACGCTGGTGACGTCGAGGAAGTCCGGGCCCAGGTCCTCCGCGAGCGCCGTGACGATCACCCGTCGCACCTGCACCGGGTCGAGCCCACCGGCCCGCAACGCCTGCTCCGTCGACTGCCTCATGACGACTCCTCTGTAGTTCGCGACTGCGGGGCTCGCAAAACCGGCTCACTCCTCGCGCTCACGATGCCTCCCAGCGGGACGTCAGCCTGCCCTGCGCCCCGATCGCACCGACGGTATGACCCAGCCACCGCTCGTCTGCCGTCGGGAAGTCCTCCCGCCAGTGGCAGCCCCGGGTCTCCCGGCGGGTGTACGCGGCGGCGACCAGCGCCGACGCCACGGTGACCAGGTTCGTCGCCTCCCAGTCCGCGGTACGCGGGGCGCCCCGGCCCTCGCCCAGCTCGCCGAGGGTCCGCGCGGTGGCGGCGAGCGTGTCCGCCGACCGGAGCACCCCGGCGCCCCGGGTCATCGCCCGTTGCAGGGCGGGCGTGCCCCCGGCCGGCACGACCCAGCCCGCCCCGCCGACCCAGGCGCCGGTCGCCGCGGGACGGGCCTGCTCGGGCAGCCCGGTGGCCACGTCCTCGGCGATCCGGCGGGAGAAGACCAGCCCCTCCAGCAGCGAGTTGCTGGCCAGCCGGTTCGCGCCGTGGACGCCGGTGCAGGCCACCTCGCCGCAGGCGTACAGGCCGGGGATGGAGGTGCGTCCGCGCAGGTCCGTACGTACTCCGCCGGAGGCGTAGTGGGCGGCCGGGGCCACCGGGATCAGGTCGGCGGCCGGGTCCACGCCGATGGCGAGGCAGGAGGCGACGATGGTCGGGAAGCGCCCGGCCAGGTAGTCCCCGCCGAGGTGCCGGGCGTCGAGGTACACGTGGTCCGCGCCGGTCGCCAGCAGCACCCGGTGGATGCCCTTGGCCACCACGTCCCGGGGGGCCAGCTCGGCCAGCTCGTGCTGGCCGACCATGAACCGCTTGCCGTCCCCGTCGACCAGGTACGCCCCCTCGCCGCGCAACGCCTCGGAGACCAGCGGCTGCTGCGCCCGGCCGGCCCCGGGCACGCCCGCGCCCGGCGGGGTGATCAGGGCGGTCGGGTGGAACTGGACGAACTCCACGTCGGTGACGTCCGCGCCGGCCCGCATGGCCAGGGCCACCCCGTCGCCGGTGGAGACCGCCGGGTTGGTGGTGGCGGAGAAGATCTGGCCCATCCCGCCGGTGGCGAGCACCACGGCGCGGGCGAGGATCGCGCCGACCCCGTCCTCGCTGCCCTCGCCGAGCATGTGCAGGGTGATCCCGCAGGCCGGGCCGAGCCCGCCCGGGCCGTCGCCGGGGGCGCGCAGCAGGTCCAGCACGAGGGCGTGCTCGACCAGGCGGATCCACGGGTCGCGGCGGACGGCCGCGTGCAGGGCCCGCTGCACCTCCGCGCCGGTGGCGTCGCCGCCCGCGTGCACGATGCGGTCCGCCCGGTGCCCGCCCTCCCGGGTGAGCATGAGCGAACCGTCCGGGTTGCGGTCGAATTCCGCGCCGATCCGCATCAGCTCGCGCAGCCGGGCCGGGCCCTCCTCCACCAGCACCCGGACCGCCGCCGGGTCGCACAGGCCGACGCCGGCCACCTCCGTGTCGTACGCGTGCGCGGCGGGCGTGTCGGCCGAGTCGAGCACCGCGGCGATGCCGCCCTGCGCCCAGCGGGTCGAGCCGTCGTCGATGTTGACCTTGGTGACCACGGTGACGTGCAGGCCGGTCTCGCGCAGGTGCAGCGCGGCCGTCAACCCGGCCACCCCGGAGCCGACCACGACCACGTCCGTCGTCTCCACCCAGCCGGGCGCGGGCGCGGCCAGCAGCGACGGCAGGGCGGGCAGGTCGACTGTCGGAACGTCCATGAGCACAGTCAACCCGAAGCTTCCTCACTCCGCGCGGCGGGGGGCGGGACGAGTGGTTTGGGCTACGGGACGCGACCAGGGTCACTTCGTCCGGACGGGGAGCCCCGCCGGACCGGCGCCCCGGAGCGAGACGGTGACCGTGCGGTCGCTGAGCCACAGGTAGCAGCGGACGCCCCGGTCGCCCACCCGCCAGCGGCCGGCCCCCGGCGGGCGGACCACCACGCCACTGCGGAAGCGCAGGTCGTCGTCGTCCGGCACCCCGACGTAGCGGGCGAGGACCGAACGGCAGCCGGCGTAGAACGGAACCCAGTCGGCGTCCCGGGCCGGGTACGGCTTGTCCGGCGCCTTCCACACCCCGACGAACTCGGCGTCGTGCCGGGTCCCGCACGCCACCGGCACCAGCGCCTGCGGCCCCCGACGGGCGGCGGACCGGGTCTGCTGGCAGCCCAGCCGCAGCGCGGAGGTGGGCGCCTTCAGGGCGTCCCGCAGGCTGCCGGTGCGGGTCACCACCTTGGCTCCCGCCTCGACCGTGTCGACCTCGACCAGGTCGCAGCGGTACCAGCGGGCGCCGGACGCCCACCCCACCTGCGACGGCAACGCCACGGCCAGCCGCAGCCGGCCGGCCCGCCAGTCGTCCCCGAGGTAACCGGCGGCCTGCGCGTCGCAGTCGGCGAACGCGGAGCGCAGCTCCACGGAGTCGGCGGCGGGCGGCCCGCCCCTGCCGGCCCGGAAGACCCCCACGTGCACGGTCTCCACCCGGTGCGCCACGGCGCACTCCACCGGCTGGTACGCCGCCAGGGCGACCACCTCGGTGAAGTCGGCGACCTGGCACACCCCGGCGGCCGGGACGAACGGCCCGGCGGGTGCGAGGGCCGCCCAGTCGTCGGTCAGGTCGCCGTCGATCCCCGCGGCGGCGCCGCATCCGGCCAGCGTCACCGCCGCGACCAGGGCCGCGGCCAAAGCGGTCATCGCACGGCGCATCGGGCCTCCCCAGCCACCAGCTCACACGGCGACCCAAGGGTAACCAGAGACGACCTTCCGGTGACAGACCGCGCAGGCGGGCGGAAATCCGCCCGCCGGGGCGGCGCCCGGCCGACGCCCGCGGTTCAACGCCCGCAGCGTACGGCCGGACTCGCCGCTGCCCGGGTCAGCCGACGACGGCGAGCGGGCTCGGGGTCGGGTCGCCCGCCGTGCCGGGGGCGACCGCGGCCGGGTCGGCGCCCAGCTCGACCACCCGGTTGTCGGCGTCGACGTGCACCACCCGGGGCCGGTACGTCCGCGCCTCCGCGTCGTCCATCTGCCCGTACGAGATGAGGATGACCAGGTCGCCCGGGTGCACGAGGTGGGCGGCGGCACCGTTGATGCCGATCACACCGCTGCCCCGCTCGCCGGGGATCACGTACGTCTCCAGCCGGGCCCCGTTGGTGATGTCCACGATCGCCACCTGCTCCCCGGGGAGCAGGTCGGCGGCGTCGAGCAGGTCCTGGTCGACGGTCACCGAGCCGACGTAGTGCAGGTCTGCCTGGGTCACGGTGGCACGGTGGATCTTGGACTTGAGCATGGTGCGGTACATGGGGCGCCTTCCGGGGAAAGGGGAGGTCAGGAACGCGGGGCGAGCCGGATCGCCGCGTTGTCGATGAGCCGCGTGTTGCCGACCCAGGCCGCGACCAGCAGCCGGGCCGGACCGGAGACCGGGCCGGGCTCCAGGTCGGGGTCGGTCAGCACGAGATAGTCGAGTTCAGCGCCGGGCGCGCCCGCGCCGAACGCCCGGTGGGCGGCGGCCAGCACCTCGCCGGCGTCCAGCCCCCGGTCGGCGGCCTCCCCGCCGGCCCGCAGCGCGGCCGACAGGCTCAGCGCCGCCTCCCGCTCGTCGGGCGAGAGGTAGCGGTTGCGGCTGGACAGGGCCAGCCCGTCCGGCTCCCGGACCGTCGGCACACCGACCACCCGCACCGGCACGTCGAGGTCCCGGGCCATCCGCCGCACCAGGGTCAACTGCTGGTAGTCCTTCTCGCCGAAGAAGGCCAGGTCGGGGCGGGTGAGCTGGAACAACTTGAGGACCACGGTCAGCACACCGTGGAAGAAGCCGGGACGACTCTGCCCCTCCAGGTCCTCGCCGAGCAGGCCCGGGTCGACCCGCACCCGGGGCTCGCCGTCCGGGTACATCTCCTCCCGGCCCGGCGCGAAGACGACGTCCGCCCCGGCCCGCCGGCAGATCTCCAGGTCGTCGGCGAGGGTGCGCGGGTACCGGTCGAAGTCCTCGTTCGGGCCGAACTGGAGCGGGTTGACGAAGATCGTGACCAGCACGTGGTCGGCCTGCTCCCGGGCGGCGCGCAGCAGCGCCTCGTGGCCGGCGTGCAGGGCGCCCATGGTCGTCACCACGCCGACCGTGCCGGTCATGCCGGCGCGCGCCTTCGCCAGCTCCTCACGGGTCCGCACCAACTCCGTCACGCTCTACTCACCTCAGTTCGCGACTGCGGGGCTCGCAAAACCGGCTCACTCCTCGCGCTCACGCTCTACTCACCTCTCGGTAGGTCCCACCCAGCACGTCCAGCAACGCCACGGCGTCGCCCGGCCGCAGCCGGCCCGCGGCGATGGCCCGGTCCGCCGTCCGTCTGGCCAACGCCAGGTAGGGGGCCACGGATTCCGGCGCGGTCGCGGCCAGCCGTTCCAGGTGCCGGCGTACGGTGCCCGCGTCGCCCCGGGAGACCGGGCCGGTCAGCGCGTCGTCGCCGAGCCGCAGGGCGTTCTCCAGCGCCGCCCGCAGCAACGGGGCGAGCACCTTCTCCGGCTGGGTCACCCCGGCGTCGCGCAGCCGGTCGGCCGCCTCGTTCACCAGGGTGACCAGGTGGTTCGCGCCGTGCGCCAGCGCCGCGTGGTACAGCGGGCGGTCGGTCTCGCCCACCCACTCGGGCACCCCGCCGAGGTCGGCGACCAGCCGGGCGGCGAGCGGACGCAGCTCCGCCGGGGCGGTCACCCCGTACGAGATGCCGGCGAGCCGGCCGAGGTCGTCCGGCGTACCGGTGAAGGTCATCGCCGGGTGCAGGGCCAGCGGACGGGCGCCGACGGCGGCGGCCGGGGCGAGGACACCCAGCCCGTGCGCGCCGGAGGTGTGCGCGACGACCTGGCCGGGCCGCAGCGCGCCGGCCTCGGCGAGACCGGCCACCACCCCGGCGAGCGCGTCGTCGGGCACGGCGATCAGCAGCAGGTCGACGGCCGCCCGGGCCACCTCGGCGGCGGAGCGGTTGCGGGCGTCGGGAAGCAGCAGGGCGAGGCGGGCCGTGGAGGCCCCGGAGCCGCCGGAGGCGGCGACCACCCGGTGGCCGGCGGCGGTGAGCGCGGCGCCCAGCACGGCGCCGACCCGGCCGGCGCCGACGACGCCGGCGGTGAGCACGCGGGGAAGGATGATCGGGGCGCCGGTGCCGGCGCCGCCCGACCGTGCGGCGGCCCCGAACGGGGCGGCCGGACGCGGGCGCAGAGGTGCGCTCATGGCGACGATCCAGTCCTCTAGGGGGTACCGGTCGATGGCAAGTATGCGCCGCGGCCACGGAGCCCGAACAAGGATGTGTGAAAACCTTCACCAGTGGTGCGACCGGGCCGCCGCGACGACGCGCGGCGGCCCGGTCGGGGGGTCAGGACGCCGGGCGCAGGAAGCCGGCGTCGAGGAACTTGAAGTTGGTGTCGGGGCGGGCCTCGCCGTCCTCGCCCGGGGTCTCCGGCGTGTTCCGGCCGTCGTGCACCACGAGCAGGCCGGTCGGGCGCCCGGCGGCCCGGTCGTACGTGTAGAAGGTGTCGTCGCCCTGGCTGGAGACGACGAGGGTGCCGCTGGACGCACCCGTCCGGTAGATCGTCAGCCCCTCCACGTCCTGGGCGATCCGGCCGCCGAACCCGGGATCGGCCGCGTAGTCGGTGACGCGGTCGTCCTCCCCGGCGTCGAAGACCGCCGGGACGCCGTACTCACGGACCCGCTCGACCGACTCCGGCGCGCCGGCGAACCGGCCGCCGACCAGCAGCGGTACGACCGCCAGGGCGGGGGTGATGAGTCGCTTCATGCCTGCCGAACGTAGGGTCGGCACGGTGCCGGCCCCTGAACAAGGAATGAACTGATGTCGATCGGTTGGCGGGAATCCATGCACCGGGCGCTGTACGGGCCGGGCGGGTTCTTCGTGTCCTCCGGCGGACCTGCCGACCACTTCCGGACGAGCGTGCACGCCTCCCCGGCGTTCGCTTCGGCGCTGTTCCAGCTCGTCCTCCGGGTCGACGCGCTGCTCGGCTTTCCTGCGCGGCTCGATGTCGTGGACGTCGGGGCGGGGTGGGGTGAGCTGCTGCGGGCGCTGGTCGCGCTCGCCGGGGTGGGGGGTTCCGGGGAGCCCGCCCGCTCCGGGCGGTCAGGCTTGATCCCTCCGCGGGCGGGCTCCCCGGAACCCCTGCCGCTCGCCCACCGCCTGCGGCTCACGGCCGTCGAGGTCGCCCCCCGGCCGGTGGACCTGCCGCCGGGCATCGGCTGGGTCGCGGAGGTCCCTGCCGGGATCACCGGGCTGCTGCTGGCCACGGAGTGGCTGGACAACGTGCCCCTCGACGTCGCCGTGCAGGCCGAGGACGGCTGGCGGTACGTGCTGGTCGACCCCGCCACCGGCGAGGAGGCGGTGGGCGACCGGGTGAGCGAGGCTGACGCCGACTGGCTCGCGACCTGGTGGCCTCCCTCCCCCCACAGATCGTTGATCAAGAAGTTTGCGTCTGCCGGAGTCCCGGGACCTGACGCAAACCTCTTGATCGACAGGGCGGCCAGCCGGGCCGAGATCGGGCGGACCCGCGACGAGGCGTGGGCCGGGGCCGTCAGGCAGCTCGACCGGGGACTTGCCCTGGCCGTGGACTACGGGCATCTGAGGGAGGACAGGCCGGTCGGCGGCAGCCTGGCCGGGTACCGGGGCGGGCGGCAGGTGCCACCCGTACCCGACGGGTCCTGCGACGTGACGGCGCACGTCGCCTTCGACGCCGTCGCCGCGGCCGGGGCGGCGGTCGCCGGGTGCGCGTACACCCTGGTGAGCCAGCGGGAGGCGCTGCGGGCGCTCGGGGCGGACGGCGCTCGGCCGCCGCTGAGCCTGGCCGCCTCCGACCCGGCCGGTTACGTGCGGGCGCTGGCCGCCGCGTCGGCGGTGGCCGAGCTGACCGACCCGGCGGGGCTCGGCGGGCACCGGTGGCTGCTGCAACCGGTCGGCGTCGCCGCCGACGCGCTCATGGCACGATGACGGGCGTGACCACGGACGCCAGCGACCTCCGCGAACTGACCGTCGGCACCGGTGCCGGTGGGGAGCAGCTCGGCACCGACATGGTGCTCAACATCGGCCCGCAGCACCCCTCCACGCACGGTGTGCTGCGGCTGCGACTGGTGCTCGACGGGGAGCGCGTGATCAGCGCCGAACCCGTCGTCGGCTACATGCACCGGGGCGCGGAGAAGCTGTTCGAGGTGCGCGACTACCGGCAGATCATCGTGCTCGCCAACCGGCACGACTGGCTGTCGGCGTTCTCCAGCGAGCTGGGCGTGGTGCTCGCGGTGGAGCGGCTGATGGGCATGGAGGTGCCGGAGCGGGCAGTCTGGCTGCGGATGGCGCTGGCCGAGCTGAACCGGGTGCTCAACCACCTGATGTTCCTCGGCTCGTACCCGCTGGAGATCGGCGCGATCACGCCGGTGTTCTATGCGTTCCGGGAGCGGGAGACCATCCAGGCGGTGCTGGAGGAGGCCTCCGGGGGGCGGGTCCACTACATGTACAACCGGGTCGGCGGGCTCAAGGAGGAGGTGCCGGCCGGCTGGACGCGGCGCGCCCGGGCCGCCATCGGCGAGGTACGCCGCCGGATGCCGGACCTGGACAACCTGATCCGGCGCAACGACATCTTCCTCGCCCGTACGGTCGGGGTGGGCGTGCTGTCCGCCGCCGACGCCGCCGCGTTCGGCGCGTCCGGGCCGGTCGCCCGGGCGTCCGGGCTCGACATGGACCTGCGCCGGGACGAGCCGTACCTGGCCTACGACCAGCTCGACGTGCCCGTGGTGACCCGCACCGCCGGGGACTGCCACGCCCGCTTCGAGGTGCTGCTCGACCAGGTGTACGTCTCGCTGGACCTCGCCGAGCGGTGCCTGGAGCGGGTGGACCGGCTCACCGGGCCGGTGAACACCCGGCTGCCGAAGGTGGTGAAGGCCCCGGAGGGGCACACGTACGCCTGGACGGAGAACCCGCTCGGCGTCAACGGCTACTACCTGGTGTCGCGGGGCGAGAAGACCCCGTGGCGGCTCAAGCTGCGCACCGCGTCGTACGCGAACGTGCAGGCCCTGGCCACCCTGCTCCCGGGCTGCCTGGTGCCGGACCTGATCGCCATCCTCGGCTCGATGTTCTTCGTGGTCGGGGACATCGACAAGTAGGCGGGGCGACCCGCTCGGCCCGCCTGCGTGCGGCGGCCTCACCGGTCAGCGCCAGCGGTCGGAGGAGCGGGCTCCCCCGGCGCGCGGCACCTCGTCGCGCGGCGGGTAGCCGTACCGCTCCTCGTCGGCGCGCTGGTGGCGGCTCGGGCGGCCCCGCTCGGGCTCCGCCGCGCGCCACCGCTCCGCCGACCGGGCGTCGTGCTGGGCCGGCTGGCGCCACTCGGTGGGCACCGGCACGCCGCCTGCGGGCAGCGCCGGCGGGGTGGCTTCGGGCAGCTCCGGCCGGTCGGACCAGGATTCGCCGCCCCACCCCGTACGGCCGCCCTCGTCGTGGCGTCCACGGTCCCGGCCCGCACCCGGCTCGTCGTGGCGTCCGCGGGCCGGGCCGGCGTCCGGCTCGTCGTGGCGTCCGCGGGCCGGGCCGGCACCCGGCTCGTCGTGGCGTCCGCGGGCCGGGTCGGCGTCCGGCCAGGAACCGGCCCGGTCCTCGCCGGACCAGTGGCCGGCCTGCTCCCGGCCCGGCCACGGTTCGCCCGGGCCCTGCCAGGAATCGCCCTGCCGGACGGAGGCCCAGCGGTCCTCCACCCGGTACGCCGTCCCGGAGGCGTCCGCGTGCGCCGCGGCCCGGCGCTCGCCGACCCGAACCTCCCGGCCCCGTTCGTCCTCGCGCACCTCGGCCCAGCGGTCCCCGGCCCGCGCCTGCGACCACTGCCCGGACCCGGCGGCCTCCCCGCCCGGGTACGGCCGGGCACGCCCGGCAGCCGGCTCCTCGCCCGGGTACGGCCGCGCCCGTCCAGCAGCCGGCTCCTCGCCCGGGTACGGCCGCGCCCGTCCAGCAGCAGGCTCCTCGCCCGGGTACGGCCGCGCCCGTCCAGCAGCCGGCTCCTCGCCCGGGTACGGCCGGGCGCGCCCGGTGGTGCCGGCGGAGGCCGGCTCGGCCGGCGCACCCCAGGAGCGGTCGGAGCGTCCGGCGTCGGCGGGACCGTCCCGCTGCTCGCCCCAGCCCGGCTCGTCGGTCCGTCCGTGCCTGTCGGGCTGGCCGGAGCGGTCGGGCCAGTCGGCCTGGCCGGGCCAGTCGGGCTCGTCGCGCTGATCGGGCCGGCCCGGCTGGTCGTGCCGGCCGGCCGTCCAGCCGTGCTCCTCGCGGACGTGCTCCTCGCGCCGGCCGGACCAGGCGGGCTCGGGGCGGGCGGGGCGTTCGGGCCAGCGGTCGTCGGGGGACGGCTCGGCGCGGGACCGGTCGTGCGGATCGGCGGCGTAGCCGGCCCAACCGGCCTCGTCCGGCTCCGGCGTCGAGGGGGCGCCCCATGGCCGCTCCTCAGGCGCGGGCGACCAGCGGCCGGCGTACCCGCCGCCGTAGAGGCCCACCTCCGGGTCCGGACCGTCCACCACGGTGTGCCGGGTGGTGACGTGCACGGTCTCGGTGCGCCGGACCACCGGCCGGGGGCCGTGCCCGGCGACCGGCTGGGCGGCACGGGCGTCCGGGTCGGCCGGGCGGGCCGCGCCGTAGACCCCGGGCTGGGCGGAATCGGACCGCCCGTACCGGGGGGCCGGCTGGGGGCGGCGGATCGGTGGCTCGTCGTCCTCGCGGGCCGTCCCGGCCCGGCCGGAGGGCACGTCGTCGACGTCGCGGGAGCGACCCGCGTCGTCGTACCCCTCGGGGGACGGCACCCGGGCGCGGCCCGCGCCGGCCGGCTCCGCCGACGGGGCCGCGGACTCGCCGGCGATCACGGCCGCCGTGGCGTCGAGCCGGCGGCGCAGCGCGACGACCTGCTCCTCGATCCGCTGGGAAGCGTCGAGCGCCTGGTTGCCGCGCTGGGCGGCGGCGACGATCTCCCCGCGCAACTCCCGGCGCACCTGCTCGATCTCGTCGAGCAGTTCGTCCGCGTCGACGGCGCCGCCGCCCCCCGCGCGCAGCGCGATGGACAGGCCGATCAGCACGACGGCGACGATGGCCAGCACGGCGGCGAACCGGAGCGGACCGTTGCCGTCGGCGACCAGCAGGATCAGCGCCGAGACCGGGGCGAACGCCACACCGGTCCAGAAGAGCACGGACAGCAGCCGGGGGTCACGCCTGTCGGGAGCGGAGGCGGGCATGGCTGTGCAGCCTACCGAGAGTTGCGGCCGCTGGAAACGGCGGGCGAACGCCCTGATCAGCGGCGGTCGTCGATTGTCGACCGGCGCGGCGTCAGCTCGCCGCGAGGGCGCCGTCGGACGAGAAGACCAGCCCGACGCTGGCGCTGCCCGTCTTCAGCGCGTTCTTGGTCTGCGGACCACCGGCGTCCAGCGAGCTGAACGAGCCGGCCTTGAAGTCGTAGACCTGGACGAGCCCGGCCTGGCACTTCGGACGCTGCGGGCACTCCGGCGGGCCGGCCAGCACGGTGGCGCTGCCGGAGCACGTGGCGGCCAGCTCGGAGAGCGTGTTCACCCCGTACTTGTCGGCGAAGGCCTTCGTGACGGCGAAGGCGTTCTGGTCCTGCGCGGCCGACGGCGTACCGAAGACGATGCCGGCCTTGTCGCCGGCGGCCTTGAGCGCCGCGACCGTCTTGTCCAGCTCGGGCGAGGAGACCGGCTGCGCGTCCTTGCCGTTGGCCTTGGTGTTGAGGAACTCCGCCATGGTCGCCGCGTACTCCGGGACGACCTGGATCTCGCCCTTCTCCAGGGCCGGCTCGTAGAGCTCCCGGTTGCCGATCTGCTGCACCTTGACCTGGTACCCGGCGGCGGTGAGCGTGATCTTGTACAGCTCGGCCAGCGTCTGGCTCTCGCTGAAGTTGCCGGCGCCGACCACGATCGTGCCGCCGGGACCCTTGGCCACACCCTGCGTGAGGCTGTTGGCCGTGGCGAACTCCTCGGCGGCGACCTTGGACGTCTTGCGGTCGACGTCGACGGCCTTGTTGAGCCCGATCAGCTTCGTGGTGTCCAGCGCCGCGGAGACCTTGTCCAGCGCCGCGAGCAGCTCCGGCTTGGCCACCTTGGCGTTGACCGCCGGGAGGATGTTGTCGGTGTTCTGGAGTTTCTTGTCGTCGGTCAGGACGACCAGTTGGTCGCCCGCCACCGGGGCGCAGCCAGCCCCCGAGGCGGCCTGCTGGGGCGCCTCGGTGCCGGAGGAGCCGGCGTCCCCGCAGCCGGTGAGGACACCCGCCGCGGCGAGGGCGCCGATCGCGCCGATCGCCAGCCGTGTACGTGCGCGCATGGGTCGAGCCCGCCTTCCGTGTCCCGGCGCGACCCCTCCGGGCCGGCCGCGTGTCCGACGGGCGATAGTCCGTTTCAATCGCCCGTGATCTCTCACCCAACATCCTCCAGGAGGGGGCGGACAACTCAAGGCGGCCATTGTCACCAGATCGTCACACCGCCCCGGTACGGGCGGCGTGACGCTCAGCTCCCGGGGACGGCGGCGGCGCGCCGGTTCGCCCGGCGCCGGACCGGGCGCAACGGGCGCGGGGTGACCAGGCGCTCGACCAGGGCGAGGACCAGCTCGACCAGCACCGCCAGCCCGGCCACCAGCACGCCGCCGGCGATGATCTGCCCGCCGCCGGCGGCGATGTCCAGCCCGAAGCCGGCCCGGATGATCTGGCCGAGCCCGCCGCCGTTGACGAACGAGGCCAGCGCGGCCGTCGCCACCACCTGCACGGTCGCGGTGCGGAAGCCGGCGGCCAGGTACGGCACGGCCAGCGGCAGCTCGACCCGGCGTAGCACCTGCCCGCCGGAGAGGCCCATCCCGCGCGCCGCGTCCCGGGCCTCCGGGTCGGCCTGGCGCACCCCCGTGTACGCGTTGGCCAGCAACGGCGGCACCGCGAAGACCGCCAGCGCGACCACCACCGAGGAGCGGCCGAAGCCGAGGAAGGTCAGCGGCAGGATGGTCAGCAGCGCCAGGGTCGGCACGGCGAGGGTGACGTTGGACACCAGCACGACCAGCCCGCCGCCCCGGCCGCTGTGCCCGAGCCACAGGCCGACCGGCCAGGCCACCAGGCAGCCGAGCAGCACGGCGGCGGCCGACATGGCCAGGTGCTCGCCGAGCCGGTCCAGGATGCCGCCCGGGTTGGTCCAGTTCAGCGGGTCGTTGAGCCAGAGCACCGCCTGGCCTACCGGGTTGCTCACCGGACCCTCCCCCGCAGCCAGGGGGTGACCGCCCGACCCAGCCCGGCCAGGAGCAGGTCGAGGGCCAGGGCGAGCAAGACGCAGAGCAGTGTGCCGGTCATGATCTCGGCCTTGTAGAAGTTGTTCTGGAAGCCGGCGAAGATGAGCTGGCCGAGCCCGCCCCGGCCGACCACCACTCCGACCGTCACCAGCGCGACGGTCGACACGGTGGCCAGCCGCAGCCCGGTCAGCACGCCGGGCAGGGCCAGTGGCAGCTCGACCCGCAACAGCTGGCCCCAGCGGCCGTACCCCATCCCCTCGGCGGCCTCCCGAACCTCGGGGGGCACCTGGGCGAGCCCGGCGAGCGCGTTGCGGACGATCACCAGCAGCGCGTACAGCACCACCACGCTGAGCACGGTCAGCGCCCCGATGCCCAGGTACGGCGCGAGGAAGGCGAACAGCGCCAGCGACGGGACCGTGTACAGCACCCCGGTGAGTGCGAGAATCGGGCCGGCGAGCGAGCGGTACCAGTGGGCCGCCACGGCCAGCGGCAGGGCCACCAGCGCGGCGATCAGCACGGCCCGGGCGGTCAGCCAGGCGTGGTCGCGCAGCGCGGCGAGGATCGTGTCAGAGTTGTCCCGCACGTACTGCCAGGAGAACCACGGGTTACCCGGGTCGGCCCGGTAGCTCAGGCGGAAGGACATGCGTGGACGTTACCTTGGAAACTCCAGGCGCCGCCGAACTCGACGGCGCGCATCCGGGTGCGGCGTCGATCACCCTCGAGGGCGTCGGCAAGCGGTACCCGGACGGCACCGAGGCGGTCCGGGAGCTGAGCCTGGAGGTCCGGGCGGGTGAGCTGGTGGTGCTCATCGGCCCGTCCGGCTGCGGCAAGTCGACGGTGCTCCGGATGATCAACCGGCTGGTCGAGCCGAGCGGCGGCCGGATCCTGCTGGGCGACGAGGACGTGACCCGGGTCGACCCCGTCGCGCTGCGCCGCCGGATCGGGTACGTGATCCAGAACGTCGGCCTGTTCCCCCACCAGACCGTCCTCGCCAACGTCGGCACGGTGCCCCGCCTGCTCGGCTGGTCGCGCGACCGGGTCCGCGGCCGCGCGGCGGAACTGCTGGAACTGGTCGGGCTCGACCCGGGGCAGTTCGGCCGGCGCTACCCGCACGAACTGTCGGGCGGGCAGCGGCAGCGGGTCGGGGTGGCCCGGGCGCTCGCCGCCGACCCGGTGGTGCTGCTCATGGACGAACCGTTCTCGGCCGTCGACCCGATCGTGCGGACGCGGCTGCAGGAGGAGTTCCTGCGGCTCCAGGCCGAGGTGCGCAAGACGATCGTGCTGGTCACCCACGACCTGGACGAGGCAGTCCGGCTCGGCGACCGGATCGCCGTGCTCTCCGAGGGCGGCCGGCTGGAGCAGTACGACAGCCCGGCGGCCGTGCTCGGCACGCCCGCGTCGGGGTTCGTCCGGCAGTTCGTGGGCGCGGACCGGGGCATCCGGGCGCTCGCGGTGACCCCGGTCACCGCGGAGGCGCTGGACCCGGTGCCCGCCGACCCGGCCGGGCTGCCGGAGGTCACGCTGGGCTCCTCGGCGTACGACGCGCTGGCCGTGATGCTGACCTCGGGGGCGGACCGCGTGCTGGTCACCGCCGACGGGCGGGCGGCGGGGCTGCTCACCCGGGAACGCGCGCTCGCCCCGGCCCAGCGCCAGGACTGACGACGGTAGGTCTCGGGCCGCCGCGGGGGCGGCGTTCGCCGGGCAGCCGAGCCGCAAGGAAGGGGCGGCCCGTCAGGCCCGGCCCCCGAGGCTGGCCGTGCCGATGATCCAGCCGGAGAGGAAGCCGTAGCCGGCGCCGGTGGCGGCGGCCTGCAACGCGCCGAGCAGCGACGGGTCCGGCCCGAGCAGCGTGCCGAGCAGCGCGGCCAGTCCGGCGGCCAGCACGTACGCGCCCCAGCCGGAGAAGAACTGGCTGAGCGAGCCCTGCACCCGGGCGACCTGCCCGGCGGGCAGTACGTAGAGCAGGGCCGCGGTGAGGATCACCAGCAGGATGGCCCGCAGGTCGGTGGCGAGCACACCCGAGTCGCCGGAGCCGAGCCGCCAGGCGGGCCAGGCGAGCAGCCGCAGGAACCAGCCGCCGGCCGAGTTCGGGTCGGCGGCGTCCTCGGCCCACCCGACGTACAGGGGACTGCCGCAGACGCCGACGAGCACCAGCGCCGCCAACGTGCCGGTGCCGGCCGCGGTCCCGTACCGGCTGACCGCGCCGTTGGTGAAAGCCATGCGACGCCCAGTTCCCGGCGCGGGCCGGCGGGCAAACCTGCGAACCGTCACGGTCGGGGCTCGTCAGCGCTGCATCAGGTAGTCGATGAACTTGGCCCGCAGCAGCGGCGCCGACTCCTCGTAGCCGTGGCCGGTGAGTTCCCGCCACAGCGCCGCCGCCTCGTCGACGGTCGGACCGACCGAGTTCGGCGCGCCGTCCAGCGCGGCGGCCTCGTCGGCGTTCGGCAGGTGCCGCAGGACCGACCAGAAGAACCGGACGTCGTGGCGCTCCCGGGCCAGCGCGAACGCCCGTTCCCGCAACTCCTCGGTGGACAGCGCGTCGAGCTCGTCGAACGTGGTCCCGCCCGGACCGGTGGAAGGTGTCTCGGTCATGTCGCCGAGCCTAACCGGCGAGATCACCACCGGCGCGCCGGACGCGGGCGCGTCGGTCTCAGCGGTCGCCGCCGTCCCAGCGCGGCGGGCGGGTCTCCCACCGGGACGCGTCCCACGGGTCGGTGGGGGTGTCGTCGGGGCGGACGGGCAGGGCGGGCGGCCAGTCGTCGAGCTTCGTCGGCCGGGGCACCGACCAGCCTGAACCGAGGGTGGAGTCGGCGAGGGCCGGGGGCTCCGGGTCGGCGCCCGCCGGCCGGGGCCGCCCGTACGCCTCGGCCAGCCGGGTGACCAGCAGTCCCACGCCGAGTGCGGCGCCGCCGACCGCCCACCGGCTCACCGCCCAGCCCTCGACGTGCGCCCAGGCGAACACGACGCCGACCAGGCTCACCGCGAGCAGGGTGCCGAAGATCCCGCCGCGCCGGCCGTACGCGCTGGTGCCGGCGAGCAGCGCGGTGCCGACGGCCAGCACCGTCCAGTCCAGGCCGTCGCCGGGGCCGACCGTGTCCCTGCCGTTGGTGGCGACGAGGATGCCGGCCAGCGCGGCGAGCACGGTGGACACGACGCAGGCGAGCGTGGTCACCGTCGCCGCCACCGCGCCCCGCCGGCGTGCCGGGTCGGCCACCGGCCGGAACCGGCCGACCAGCCGACGTACCGGCCGGATCGCCCCGAACAGCCCGCCGAGGACCGCCACGGCGGCGAAGCCCGCGAAGAGGTAGAACGCGCTGCCCCGCGGGTCGTACCCGCTCTGCACCAGGACCGGCTCGGAGCGGGGCCCGATGTACACCACGACCCCGGCCGCCCCGGCCAGGCTGGCCGCCCAGCCCGGCACGTGCAGGACGGTCACCGCGAGCCCCAGGGCCAGGCCCCCCACGGCGGCCACCGCGGCGGCCTGGCCGAGCGCCAGCGCCACGCCCCGGTCGCCCTGCTCGGCGCAGTGCAGCGCGGCGGCGACCATCACCGGTCCGATCGCCAGGTTCACCGCGGCGGTCCGCAGGCTCAGCCCGGCGGCCAGGGCGAGCAGCCCCAGCGCCACCACGTCCACCAGCAGAACCCGCAGGCCGGGATCGCCCAGGACGGCCGGGTCCGCCCGCCAGAGCAGCCAGATCAGCACGGCCAGGCCGGCAGCCAGCACCATTTCCCAGGCCACGTGCACGGCCAGCCGGTCCCGCCCAGGCTCGCCGTGGGCCGGGTCGTCGAAGACGTTCTCCAGTACCGCCGCGGGCACCCCCGACGAGGGCTCCACCGGGGCGTGCCGGCCCGGATCGTCGTACCCCATGACGCGCGCCCTCCCCAGGTACGGCCGCGACCGGTCCGCCCGGGGCGGACCGGTCGGGGCCGTTGGTCACCGGTCGCCAGGCACGGTACCCCCGCGCCGCGATCGGCGTAACCCCCGTGATCAACGCTGGCCGGGTCGGCTCTCCCGGTGGTCGGGCTCGCGCTCGTCCTCCGGCCGCTCCGGCACCCGGCAGGACCGCTCCAGCCACAGCGCGGCGGCCACCAGCGCGAGGGAGGCGAGCAGGCTCGCCCCGGCGGCCGGGCGGTCCGTCGCCGCGGCCTGGGTGGGCTCGATAAGCAGCCAGCCGGTCAGCCCGGCGGAGAAGCCGGCGAAGATCGCGCCGGCCAGGGCGGACGCCTTGGCCAGCACCACGAACCGGGCCACCATCAGCGGGTTGACCGGGTCGCGACCCGGCCGGCGCTCGATCCGGCCCCGCGTGTTGACCGCGGCGTACCCCTCGAGCACGGCCAGCACGGCGAGGGTGATCACCGGCAGCCAGGGCAGCCGGGGGAACTCCCGGTACGTGCTGCTGATGAGCAGCCAGGCCACGGCGGCGGCGGCCAGGCCGGCGACGACCAGCGTGGAGATCCGGGTGGGGCCCATCCTGAACCGGTCGGGGTCCGTTCCGCGTGGGGACTGCGCCTGGGTCATGCCGGCCGGCTCCACTGGCTCATGCCGACGACTCTAACGCCAGATCGGGCCGCGGGCTCAGTTCCAGCGCGTCGCCGGCCACCGGTTCGGCGTTCAGCAGATCGGTCAGCCAGCCGTGGCCGGGCAGCCGCCCGTACGGCTGGATGTCGATCCACGGCCGCAGCACGAAGGCCCGTAGGTGGGCCCGGGGGTGCGGCAGGGTCAGCTCGGGGTCGTCGCGGAGCACCGGCTCCCCGGCGTCGTCCCAGACCGCGACGACGTCGACGTCCAGGGTGCGGGGGCCGAACCGGCGGGCCGGGTCGCGCTCGCGTCCGGCCCGGCGTTCGGCGGCCCGGGCCCGCTCCAGCCAGTCCTCGGGCGCCGCCGCCGGGTCCTCGACCAGCGCCACCGCGTTCAGGTACGCGGGCTGGTCGGCGTCGCCCCAGGGCGGGGTCTCGTAGACGCCGGAGACGAGCAGGACGGCGTCGCCGAGCCCGGCCACGGCCGTCCGGAGGTGGGCGTGCCGGTCCCCGAGGTTGCTGCCGAGGGAGAGCAGGGCGCGGGTCACCAGGCGCCCCCGTTCCCGGGGGTCTGCTGCCTGGGGCCGGCCGCGCGCTCGCCGGTCTCGGCCCGGCTGCGGGTCATGGTGACCGCCACGTCGGTGAAGGCGTGCGGGACCGGGGCCTCGGGCTTGTGCACGGTGATCGTCGCGCGTGCCACCCGCGGGTCGGCCAGGCAGACCGCCAGGAGCCGGTCGGCGAGCGTCTCGATGAGGTTGACCGGTTCCCCGGTCACCACCGCCACCAGCCGCTCCGCCAGTTCCCCGTAGTGCACGGTGTCGGTCACCTCGTCGGAGCGGGCGGCCGGCGTGAGGTCCAGTTCGAGGGCGGCGTCGACCACGAACTCCTGGCCCCGCTCGCGCTCGAAGTCGTAGACGCCGTGCCGGCCGTGCGCCCGCAGGCCGGTCAGCGTGATCCGGTCGGTCATCGATTCTGCTCCTTTCCCACCAGCTGGGTGGCGACCAGTCGCGGGCTGCCGCTGGCCCGCCAGACGGCCAGCGCGTCGACGGTGTCGAGGACGTCGTGCACGCGTACCCCCCAGGCGCCCGCCGCCACCGCGAGCAGACTCGTGGCGGCGGTGGCCGCCTCCCGGCCGCCGGCCGGCCGGGGGTGCCCGTCCGCGTCGGCCAGCAGCTGGCCGAGGTACGACTTGCGGCTGGCGGCGAACAGCAGCGGGAAGCCGAGTTCCAGCAGCTCGGGCAGACGCGTGCTGAGCTGCCAGTTGTGCTCGGCGGTCTTGGCGAAGCCGAGGCCGGGGTCGATCACGATCCGGTCGGGGGCCACCCCGGCTGCCAGGGCCGCCTCGACCCGCTGGGCCAGCTCGGCCTTCACGTCGGCGACCACGTCGGTGTAGGTGGCCAGCTCGCGCATCCCGCGCGAATGCCCCCGCCAGTGCATCAGCACCCAGGGGCAGCCGGCGTCGCGGACCACCCGGGCCATGTCCGGGTCGGCCAGGCCGCCGGAGACGTCGTTGACCACGGCGGCACCGGCCGCGAGGGCCGCCTCCGCCACCCGCGCCCGGGTGGTGTCGATGCTGACGGTGACGTCGGCGGCGGCCAGCTCCCGGATCACCGGCAGCACCCGGGCCGCCTCGGTCTCCGCGTCCACCCGGTCCGCGCCGGGACGGGTCGACTCGCCCCCGACGTCGACCAGGTGCGCGCCCTCCGCCCGGAGTCGCACCCCGTGTGCGACGGCCGCGTCGAGATCGGCGTACCGACCGCCGTCGGAGAACGAGTCGGGCGTGACGTTGAGGATGCCCATCACCACCGGGCCCTGCGCCCGTACCAGATCGGTCACGACTGCACCGTACCGGTCCGACGGGCGGCTCTCGGCGGCCCGGTCGCAACGTCCCGCAGCAACGCTGACATGCGCATTGGAACAGGTGTACGATCGGTCGCCGGGGTCGTTCCCGGTCGACTCTTCGCGGCTTGTCGCAAAGGAGGGCGGCCCGTACCCTTTGGAATTGCCCAGCAGCGAGACGGCGAAGCCTGGAGGGAGGGCCGAAGCGGGAAAAATCCCCCCAAAGCTCACCACCCTCCGTGGTGGGCACCGAACGCAGCGTTGCGTACCTTGCGCAGAGTGAGCACCATCCCGCCAGGCTTGCCTACTGCACCGCCGCGGCTCCGCCGGCCGCGATTGGGGAGGTTCCAGTGATCGCCATCGAGCTCATGGAGGCGGCGTCGTCCGGCGCCATCCACGCGCTCCACGCCCTGGCGTCGACTCCACTCGCCGAGCCCGCGCCCAAGGGCATCGACACCAGCGGGGTCGTCACGTTCTTCGCGAGCAAGATCGCCCCGATCCTGCTCGCCGTACTCGGCGTCATCTTCATCGGCCGGGCCAGCCGGGGCGAGATCTCCAAGGTGCTGACCAGTTCCGCGATCGCGATCGTCGGGCTGGCCTTCATCGCGGGGGCGGCCACGCTCTTCTTCGTCGGCGACTACCTGATCAACCTGATCTTCGAGTAGGCACGGGCAGAGATGCGGCTGCGGACCGACGACGACATCTACCGGGCCCGCCTGGTCTATCTCGGGCCGCCCGGCTACACCCTGCCCGTCCACCTGCCGTACGCCCAGTACGGCCTGTTCATGCTGCTCGTGCCCCTCTACATGTTCATCCACTGGCTGTTCACGCTGAAGGTCGAGCTGTTCCCGGCCTGGGAGATCGCGCTCGCCATCGTGAGCACCTCGTTCATCTTCCGGCACGTCGACCCGGACCGGCCCGCGCGCATGGTGATCCGCACCGCGCTGACCGACTGGCGACGGACCCGGGAGCCGGCCGCCGAGCTGCGCGATCCGCGCCTGGTGGCGAGCCGGATCAGGATCCGGGAGGAACTGGCATGACCGGGCGTACCCCGACCGGGCGGCAACGACGGCACTCGGGCGAGGCGATGGCATGAGTCGCTCTTCCACGCCGGGTTCCCCGGCCGGACGTCACGCCGCGCCGCACGGTAACCGTGCGCGTTCGTTCGACTACCCGTCGAGCGAGGAGCTGGACGAGGCCGCCGTCGATCCCGCGCTGGCCACCACGCCCGGGCACGGCCGGGTCGGGGTCTTCCAGGCACCGCGGCCCGCTCCCGGGCGCGGCGCACCGAACGCCGACGCCCCCGCCCCGGTGATCCCCGACGGCGCCGACATCGACTCCCCGTTCCTCGACCTGTTCGGGGGCGCCCACCCCGGCGCGTCCCGGCCGGCGCTGCCCGCGCCGCCGCGGCGGGAGCATCCCGCGATCCCGCACCAGCAGCCGCCGGCCGCGCAGCCGCCGGCCGTCGAGCGGCCCGCCCCGTCCGCGGCCCGGACCCGGGTCCCGCAGCAGGCGGGCGACCGGTTGCCGGTGGTGCGCCCGCCAGCCCAGCCGAAGCTGCCGCCCCCGCCGGTGATCCCCCCGCCCGCCGCCGACGACGACGAGACGTACGGCTGGCGCGACGTGGAGCCGCCCGCGTCCTGGGAGTCCGGACGGTCCCCCCGCCGGGATCCCGAGCCGGGCCGGGGGTCCGGGCGCCCCGCGCCCGGGGCCGCCGCGCAGCCCCCGGCGGCCCGCGAGGTCACGCCGCCGCGGCAGCGGACCGTCGACCGGCAGGAACGGCCGGTTAAGCCGGCGAAGTCGGCGAAGGCGGCGAAGGCGACGAAGCCCGCCAGGCCCGTGCGCCCGCCGAAGATCAAGTTCGGGGACCGGGACCCGTCGGTCGAGCTGGCCATCACCGAGATCGCCGGGCACCTCACCTTCACCCCGAACACCGTCACCGCCTGGTACTGGCTGCCGGAGGTGCGCTGGGCGTTCCGGCCGGACGCCGAGCGGGAGGCCCTGCTCTCCGCGATCTCCGAGCAGTACGCCGGCCTCGCCGGCTTCCGGCTGCACCTGCGCCGCACCACCCGGCCCTTCCCGGCCGACGAGTGGGCCCGCACCATCGACGCGCACACCCCGGCCCCGCTGCCCGACGTGGCGGGCACCCCCGGCTGGGGCGACCACCTGGTGGCCGCCCAGCGGCACCTGCTCTCGGTGAACCACGCGGAGGGGCAGACGTACCTCGGGGTCACCTTCGCCCGGCGCTCGCTCGGCGACACGCTCACCGAGCGGCTGCTGCGCACCTTCGGCCGGGGCGTCGCCGGGGGCGAGCGCCGCAAGCTCGGCCGTACCGTCGAGCAGTTCGACGAGGTGCTGGGCGCCTTCGGCATGCGCGGCCGGCGGGTGACCGCGCAGGAGTTGGAGTGGCTGCTGTACCGCTCCGTCGCGCTCTGCATGGCGCCGCCCGGCACCCTCTCGCCGGTCACCAACGGCCGGTGGGAGCGCGGCGACCTGCTCGCCCTCACCGAGCAGGTCGAGCGGTACCGCACCCCGTACGGGTCGACGGTCAAGCTGGTCAACCGGATGACCGGCGAGGAGCGGCACGTGGCCGTCCTCGCGGTCGGCCGCATGGAGCCGCTGGAGATCCCTGAACGGCACGAGCCGTGGCTGCACTTCCACGAGCGGCTGCCCTGGCCGATGGAGATCTCCACCCGGGTCGACATCCTCGGCTCCGGCGACTCCTTCCGGAACCTCGAGCACCGGCTGCGGATGATCCGCTCCCAGCAGCTCGACTACGCCGAGCACGGCATCGACGCCCCGCCGGAGCTGGAGCGGCTGGCCAAGCGGGCCCTGGTGATCGGCGACGAGATGACCACCGGGCTGCCGGTGGACTCCGCCCGCGCGCACGGCTGGCACCGGATCGCCGTCGGCGGCCGTACCCGGGAGGAGTGCCTGGAGCGGGCCCGGCGGCTGATCCAGCTCTACTCCCGCGAGCTGCGCATCTCGCTGCAGCACCCGAAGAACCAGGACTGGCTGGCCCGGGAGTTCATCCCCGGCGAGCCGGTCGCCAACACCGGCTACGTCCGGCGGATGCCCGTCCACCTGCTCGCCGCCGCGCTGCCACAGGCGGCGTCGACGGTCGGCGACCGCCGCGGTGACCTCATCGGGCGCACCGCCGGCACCTGCCGCCGGCCCGTCTTCCTCGACCTGCACTTCCCGATGGAGGTACGGGAGCGGTCCGGCCTGGCGGTCTTCGTCGCCGAGCCCGGCGGCGGCAAGTCCACCCTGCTGGGCGCGCTCGGCTACCTGGCCGCGCGACGCGGGGTGCAGGTGACCCTGCTCGACCCGTCCGGCCCGCTCGCCCGGCTGTGCGACATGCCGGAGCTGCGACCGTACGCGCGGGTGCTCAACCTGACCGGCTCGGAGCAGGGGACGCTGGCCCCGTACGCGCTGATCCCGACCCCGCTGCGCAGCGAGTTCGGCGCCGGCGCGGCGGGCGACCGGGAGTTCGAGATCGCGGTCTCCAACGCCCGGGCCGAGCGGCGGATGCTGGTCCAGGACATCTGCATGATGCTGGTGCCGCCGCAGGTCGCCCGGGAGGCGTCCACCGCGACCCTGTTCCGGCACGCCGTACGCCAGGTGCCGGCGGAGGAGACGTCCACCCTGGACGACGTGGTCGCCTGCCTCCAGGGGTTGGACGACGACGCCGGCAGGGAACTGGCCAACCTGCTGCTGGACACGGCCGAGATGCCGCTGGCGATGCTCTTCTTCGGCCGGCCGCCGGAGGGGCTGCTCGGCGCGGACGCGGCACTCACCGTGATCACCATGGCCGGCCTGCGGCTGCCCGACCTAAAGATCGAACGCGAGTACTGGTCGGCCGAGGAGGCCCTCGCGCTGCCCATGCTGCACACGGCCCACCGGCTCGCGGTGCGCCGCTGCTACGGCGGTTCGATGTCGTCGCGCAAGCTCGTCGGCCTGGACGAGGCGCACTTCATGGAGGGCTGGCGCTCCGGCCGGTCGTTCCTGGTCCGGCTCGCCCGCGACTCCCGCAAGTGGAACCTCGCCGCCCTCGTCGCCTCGCAGAACCCCCGCGACATCCTCGGCCTCGACGTGCAGAACCTGGTCTCCACCGTCTTCGTCGGCCGGATCGCCGAGGACAGCGAGATCGCCTCCGAGGCGCTACGGCTGCTCCGGGTACCGGTCGACGACGGGTACGAGGCCACGCTGGCCTCGCTGTCCATGGCGGACGCCACCTCCGCCACCCGGCTCGGTTTCCGCGAGTTCGTCATGCGGGACGTCGACGGACGGGTGCAGAAGGTCCGGGTCGACGTGTCGTACGTGGACGGACTGCTGGAGCATCTCGACACCACCCCCGCCGCGGTCGCCTCGGCCGCCGGGCAGCTGCCGACCATCCTGCCGGATCTGGAGGCGTGACATGGCGAGGGCCCGGGCACGGATAACGGCGTTCCTGCTCGCGCTCGGCGTACTCGCCGGGGCCACCGTCGCCTGGCCGGCGGTGGGCGGGGGGAGCGCGTACGCGGCGACGCCGGTGGCGCGGGTGCAGGCACGGGCGGATCTGTGCAGCACCCAGGAGTGGCAAGCCGACTTCCGCGCCTGCCTCAAGAAGCTAAAGGAGGTCAGCCAGAACGAAATCGCGTGCCGCAACGCGCCCGTCCCCGGCGCGCCCGATTCGGGCCTGGCTGGCTGGTTCGCCTCCCGCCCCGATTCAGCCAAGCTTCCAGGCCCCCAAGGGCTCTACAGCGACTACGGCTACGCCGGGTACAGCTACACAACGTATGACGTCGACGGCGGCTGCGCCTCGTCCGTGCTCCACCCGGACTACAAGTTCACCACCACAGTCGCCAATGGCGAGTTTATGTTTGCCAACGCCGTCATCGGTGCATCTAACGCCTTGCGCGAACGGGCCTGGGACCCTCGCTCGATGTGGGCTTGGGCAGACCCGCTTGTGGAGCAGGCCACCAAGGCCGTCTACCAGAAGGTGTTCAGCGTCTTCGGCATCATCACGCTCTGCGTGGTTGGTCTCTACCTGCTCTGGCGCTCCCGTCAGTCGGACATGAGCAACGCCATGACCACGGCAAGCTGGGCGTTGCTGGTAATGGTAGTGGTGACCGCCTTGGCCGCCTGGCCGGTAAAGTCGGCGAGCGTCGCCGACAACACCCTGATCACCACGCTCGGCGTGGTACACGACGCCGTCGGCCCGCAGTCCAAGGACATCCCGGCGGACAAGTGCCCATTGCCGAATCCGGACGCCTGCGTCGACAAACGGCCCCCCGCGGTACGGGCTAGCGACACCGCGACGGAGACGATGCTCTACCGGAACTGGCTGAGGGGCTTGCTCGGCTCGGCCGACAGTGAGACTGCCAAGAAGTACGGTCCCGCCCTCTACGATGCCAAGTCGCTTACCTGGGGAGAAGCACAATCGATCCGCGCCAACCCTGCAACTCGTGACGTGGTCATCAAGGCCAAGCAGCAGCAATGGATGACGGTCGCCCAGCAAATCAAGACCGAGGACCCAGAAGCGTACGAGTACCTCAAGGGCGTCCGTGACATGGACCGGATCGGGGCTGGGTTTATCGCGGTACTGGCCGCGCTGCTGTTCGCGATGTTTGATCTCACCGCTTCCCTGCTGGTCCTGCTGGGCTTCCTGATCTTCCGGTGGGCGGTGATCGCGGCACCGATTCTGGGCACGGTCGGCCTGCTGCGGCCGGCGAGCGCAGGGCTCCGGCGGCTCGCCAACGCCGTCGTCGCGGCGGTCTTCAACATCGCGATCTTCGGCACCGGCGCCGCCATCTACCTCTTCGCGGTCGACCTGATCATGAGCACCACCACCCTGCCCGGGTGGCTGCAGGTGGTGCTGGTTTGGCTGTGCGGAGTGGTCGGCTGGCTGCTGCTGCGCCCGTACCGGCGGATCACGCAGCTCGGTGGCAAGGACAGCAGCGAGGCGGTCAGCTCGGCCGGTTCGTGGCACCGCCGGTTCTTCCGCGACATGCGCACGGCCGCACGGCTCGACCTGGCCGAGCCCGGTGGCACCGCCGAGCCGGCCCTGAGCCGGCGCAGGGGCGCCACGCTGGCGCCGAGCAGCCTGCGGCCCGAAGCCCGGGGCGAGGATCCCAGCCAGTCCGGCGTAGCCGCCGCCCAGGCGAGCGAACGGCAGCGGCCCGACGGCCGGGAGCGTCCGGACGAGGCGACCGTGCCGGAGCAGAGCACGGCCGCACGTCCCACCGCGCCGAAGCCGCGTCGCCGCCAGCCGGCGACGTGGACCGAACCGGACGTACCCGAGGAGAGCCCCTCCTTCGTCATCTACCGCCCCGGCACGGCCGAGCCGGCGGCGCCTCGTCCCGCGGCGCCCCGGATCCGCACCGAGGCCCGGTGACAGGCGATGCGGCGGGCGGTGGAGTTCCTGGTCACCAGGTTGTTGCGGTCCCGGCTGGGCGTTGCCCTGGCGATCGCCGTCCTGGTGCTCGGCGTGATCGGCGCGGCCCGACTGGTCTCCGGCCCCGTGGACCCCGGGACCGGTCTGAGCAGCCGGCCGAGCCAGCCGATCACCACCGTCGACCCGGAGGCCGGTGACGACGGCGTGGTCGGCAGCACGGCGCCCCCGCCGCCCAGGACGCGGGCCGGCGCGCTGACGCCGGAGCAGACCGCCGACAGATTCACCGCCGCCTGGCTGGAAGGTCGCGGTGACAGCGCCGAGGAGTGGCACGCCAAGCTGCGACCGCTGTCCACGCCAGAGCTGACCGAGAAGCTGTCCGGCGCCGACCCGGCGGGCGTCCCGGCGCAGCGGACGACCGGTGAACCGAGCGTCCGCCCACGGACAGAGAAATTTGTCGAGGTGCTGATCCCGCTCGACTCGGGGCAGCTCCGCCTCGAACTCGTGGCCCCTGACGGGCAGTGGCTGGTCGACGCGGTGGACTGGGAGCGGACATGAGCAATCACGTACGGGAAGCGGGCGCTCCGCCCCGTCGCCGGCAGCTGCGCCTCGGTGCCCTGGCCACGGCGCTGACCGCCGCCCTGACCCTGCTCTGCTGCACCGGCGGCACGGCCGCGTTCTTCCTCACCGAGCTCAGCGGCGGGGCGGACGACCTGTCCCCCGAGTCCCGGTCCGCCTGCGGTACGAGACACGAGGTGAACATCACCGGAGCCATGCCGCGATTCGCCCAGTACGGCGACAGCCAGATCCGCAACGCCGCGGTGATCATCAAGGTCGGCTCGGACATGAAGGTCCCGCCCCGCGGCTGGGTGATCGCCGTCGCCACCGCCATGCAGGAGTCCGCCCTGCGCAACCTTCCCCACCTCGGGAGCCGCAACGACCACGACTCGGTCGGCCTGTTCCAGCAACGGCCGAGCCAGGGCTGGGGCTCGCCGGAGCAACTGCAGGACCCGGCCTACTCCTCACGGAAGTTCTACGAGAAGCTGGTCAAGGTCCCCGACTGGGAGCGGATGCCACTGACCAGGGCCGCCCAGCGGGTGCAGGTCAGCGCCTTCCCGGACGCCTACGCCAAGCACGAGGAGCTGGCCAGCAAGATCGTTGACGCGTTGGCCGGCGGGGCGGCGCGGACGGCGCAGATCTCCCAGCGCAGCATCTGCAACGCGGCCGCCCGGGGCGCGATCGCCGCCTCCGGTTGGACGGCACCGATTCCGGGCGGCGTCGGCTCCGGGTTCCGGACGGCGGAGCGGCCCAGTCACAACGGCGTGGACATCGCCGCGCCGAAGCACACGCTCATCCGCGCCGCGGCCACCGGCCGGGTGCTGGTCGCACGCTGCGACCCCGACCACAGTGGTCGGCTGAGCTGCGACGTGGACGGCTGGCCGAACAAGGGCGGATGCGGTTGGTTCGTCGACATGCTGCACGCTGGCGGATACATCACCCGGTACTGCCACATGATCGTCAAGCCGAGGGTCGTACCCGGTCAGCTCGTCGAGGCCGGCGAGGTGATCGGTGAGGTCGGGACGAGCGGCAACTCCTCCGGTCCGCACCTGCACTTCGAGGTGCACCGCGACGGGGACCGGTCCAGTCACGGCGCCATCGACCCGGTGCCGTTCATGCGCGACCGCGGCGCGCCGCTGAACGGCAAGGCGTGAGGCGTCCGGACGCATGACGGGGCCGCTTCCCGATCCCTTCGCGGACCAGCCCGACTGGGCGCCCCGCCCACCCCGCCCGATCGAGATCGTGCCCGCGGGCGGCCGGATCGAGCTGCGCGGGCGGCGGGTCCTGGTCGGGCTGCCCGGGTTCGGCTGGCGTGGCGACCTGCGAGCCGACGAGCGGGTCGTGCAGAACAGCCGCACGTACGTGCCCGTCATTTCGGAGCACGAGTGGTATCGGGCCGAATCCGAGCAGGTCGAAGTTTTCGCACCGCTCGTCCCGGTCGAACGGGTGTGGGTGGAGACGCTGGGTGACGCGCGTGACGTCAGCCCCGGCGGAGGGTCGAGCGTCAACCTGGTGTCCCTGGACGCGCCCACCCACCGGTCGCCGACGCCGGTGTTCGAGGCCGATGCCGTCACCGGCCGCCGGGTGGTGCACGTGACGGACTCCGGCGAGCAACGGGACCTGCGGGCCGTGACCGAGACCTACTCGGGCGCGGAGGGGGACATCTGCGTCCGGGTCACGCCGGAACTGGAGTGGTACCGGTGGGCCTGGCGTGGCCAGCCACCCACCACCCTGGAGGTTCCGGTCCACCTGCTCTGGATCGAGTGAGGCCTCAGCCCGCGCGCTTTCCTTCGCAGACCCGCCAGCCAGAACCCAACCGGGTCACGAAGTTCCAGCGCTGCCGGTCGCTTAGCGAAATGCCGTCGACGAAGGTGGAGATGATGAGGTCGACTTGAACCGTGGCGAGGTCGCCCTGCCTCTGCACATCAAGGCTTTCCCAGCTCGCCGAAATCGTTGACCCAAACCGCCTTTCGCGCGCGGCAAGATCCTCACGAAATAGCCGCAGATCACCAAGGTCAGTGTCGCTCTGGCAGGCGAACTCATCTGCCTTTGCGTCGTTGCGATCAACCAGGAAAGCTTGGAGGTAGTTAGCCACCACCACGTCGGGGGCGCTGCGGTCCGGGGTTGTCGCGCGGTTGTACAGGACGAACGCGGCGATGCCGCCGCCGAGAAGGAGCAGAGCGACCACACCGGCGACCACGGTGACGGCGGTCCGCAGCCGACGTGGCGGGCGGGCCGGCGCCGGTGCCGGCGGCGGGGGCGCCAACTGGTCCGGCGGCGGAGTCCGCTGCGCCGGCACGCGGGACACCTGGGAACCGGCGGGGGGATGCACTGATTCCACCCCCTGAGGCTATCGGCTGGACGCCGTTACCGTTCAGTGTGCTCTGGTGAGCACGTGATCGGTAGTCCTACCTTGCGGTGGGACGGTCCCGGTCTGACCCGCCGAGGCGATGCCGGGTTGACGCTTCGTAGCCACCTGCCCGCCGGGGCGGGTCTTACGGTCGGCTCCACGTCCTGCCACCGGGCCACTCCCGGCGGTTGTCTCGGTCGCGAATGCGGCCAGGTTACGGGCGGCGTTGAGGTCCCGGTCAAGGGTCAGGCCGCAGGTGGTGCAGGTGTAGGTGCGTTCGGACAGGGCCAGTTTGGTTTTCACCGTGCCGCAGCCGGAGCAGGTTTTCGATGACGGGTACCAGCGGTCGGCCACGATCAGCCGGCCGCCGTTCCATCCGGTCTTGTAGGCCAGTTGCCGTCGCAGTTCGTTGAAGCCGGCGTCGGCGATGTGTCGGGCCAACCGCCGGTTGCGGAGCATGCCGGTCACGTTGAGGTCTTCGACCACGACCGTGCCGTGCTCGACGGCGAGCCGGGTGGTGAGCTTGTGCAGGCCGTCGCGGCGCAGGTTCGCGACCCGGGCGTGCGCGCGGCCGAGCCGGTTCGCGGCCCGCTGCCACCGGTTCGACGGCCGCCGGCCGGTACACCGGTCGGGGCCGGTCCTACGCGACAAGACGCGGCCGAATGCGCGCAGGCGGCGCTGCGCGCCGGCCAGGTGACGCGGGTTGGGCACCAGTTCACCGGTGGACAGCACGGCGAGGTGTGCGACGCCGACGTCGACACCGACCACCGACATGGGCTCGGCCGGCACCCGGTCGGCGCATTCGACGTCCACGGTGAAGCAGACGTGCCAGCGCCGGCCGTCGCGGCGGACGGTCGCGGACATGATCCGGGCCGTGCCCGCTTCGAGGCGGCGGGCGAGTTTACGGGCCGACTCGTGCAGCTTCAACCGGGCCAGCCGGGGCAGGACCACGTGCATCCGGTCCGGGGCGACACGGATCGTGCCGGTGGTGAACCGCACCGACGGGGTGGTGCGGCGGCGGGACTTGAAGCGGGGAAATCCGACCGGCCGACCGGCCCGTTTACCGGTCCGGGAATCCGACCAGTTCTTCAGTGCACGGGCCAGGGCATCCAGGCCGGTGTTGAACGCTTCCTTCGAGCACTCGGCCCACCACGGCGCGACCTCGACCTTGGCGGCGTTCCACGCCTTCCGCAGCGCGGGAAGCGACCACGACACCGACGGCGTGAGCTGTTCGTCCGGCACGCCGTAGGTGCGTTCGGCGGCCCGCTGGTCCATGACCGCCTTGACCCGGGCAAGCGCCCAGTTGTGAGCGACCCGCGCCGCCCCGGCATGGGCGAGAATCGCCCGCTCCTGCCCAGGACTGAGGTCGAGAGCGAACCGGTACGCCTGAATCGTCTTCACACCGGGCCGTCCACCTCGGCCGGGTCAACCACCAGCAGACGCCGCCCCGCAGCCGCGAGAGCCGCTTCGACGTACTCGACCCCGAACCGGACGACCCGACCCCGACGCTCAACAACGATCGTCGACACGGTCGGATCGCGCAACAGAACCAGGAACTTCTCGCGGTGCCCGTCGAACGCCGACCCGACCTCCGTCACCACCCGCGACACCACCAGCCGCTGGCCCGTAGCCCACGTGACGACCCGAGCGACCTGCCGGTCCAGGTCAGCTTCCTGGCCTGCCGACGGGACGCAGGCATACACCACAACCTGCGCCGCATCAGCGACAGTACCGGTAACCGGCTGCCCAACCATGATCAGACGACCAGACGACCGAGCCGATACGTCGGAACGGGCAGCGTGCCGGACTCGTAACGCCGCCGCGCGGTCGCATACGAAATCCCGGTAGCCGCCGCCCACTCCTTCAAGTTCACACCGTCACCCTAGGCGACCATTGAGCACTAAAGGTAACTGACACGCCAGCAGTTAACTACCCCCTCATCGGGACGCTGATAAGGGCTGGAAGCGGCGCCGGGCGGACGGCGGGCGGACGGCGGGCGACGGGCCGGTGCCGGTAATCACCCGGCGCACCGCCGTGCCGCATCCCGCTGGACGGGCCGGACCTGGGATACCGTCACTGCTCGGGGAGGTTGCCAGCCTCGGGACGAGGGGGTGGACGCGGTGGCCGGTCCGAGGGGACGTACGAACCGCGCCGCTGCCCTGCACCGCCGGGCGGAGGCGACCGCCGCAGCAGCAGCCCACATTCTGGACGAGACCCGGCCCGCGCCCGCCGACCAGCGCCGCCAGTACGAGTTGGCGGATCGGCTGCGGTCGGCCGCCACGCTGCTGGCTCCGGGGTGGGCCGGGGCGCCACTGGAGACGGCCGCGGTCGAGGCTCCCGCTGGCGAGGGTCCGCCACCGTTCGTCCGGGTCGGCACGGCCGCGCCGCTGGAGGACGCGCGCTTTCCCGCGCTGATGCCCCTGCTCGGCACCGGGCACCTGGCGATCGACACCGACGCCCGCGATCCCCGGGTGGCCGGGCTGCTGCGGGCGATTCTCCTGCGTCTGCTCGCCGCGACGCCCACCGGCTGCCTGCTGATCCGCGCCGTGGACGCCATCCCGGCCGACGCCGCCACGGCCCCGGACGCGCGTACCGGCACGTTCGCGGCGTTCGCGGCGCTGGCCGACGCCGGCCTGCTGCCGCCACCCGCGCAGGACGTCGCGGAGCTGCGGGCCGTGCTCACCGAGGCGGAGCAGTGGGTGGCGCCGGGGACGGGCCGGCCGCGCCGCCACGACCGGACGCTGCTGCTGATGATCGCCGGGCTGCCGGAGCCGCTTGGGGCGAGCGACCTGAGGCGGATCGAGGCGCTGGCCGAGCAGGGGCCGGCCGCCGGGCTGCACCTCGTCGTCGCCGGCTGGCCCCCGGCCGGCCCGTACGCCACCCGTCCCGCGTTGCCGCTGGCCACCGCGCTGAGCCTGCGCAACGCGTACGCGCTGCTCGGCGACCCGCCCGGCACCTCGTTCGCCAGCCCCGGGACGGCACCGCCCCCGCGACCAGAGCACGCGGTGGCGGGTCCGCCGAGCAACGGCGGGCTGAACTCGCCCGTCTTCGTCGACGACGACCCGCCACCGGAGCTGGTGAACGTCGTCTGTCGGCGGCTCGCCGAGGAGGTCGAGGCGGGTTCCCGGCTCAGCCTGGCCGACCTGCTGCCCGATCCGGACGCACCGCTGTGGACGGCCAGCTCGGCGGAGGGGATCTCCACCACGGTCGGCGACGCCGGCGGCCGGCCGGTCCCCGTCGGCTTCACGGAGCTGACCCCGCACTGGCTGGTCAGCGGACGGTCCGGCGCGGGCCGGTCGGCGTTCCTCACCAACGTGCTGCTGGGCCTCACCGCCCGGTACGGCCCGGCCGAGCTGGCCCTGCACCTGGCCGACCTGGGCGACGGTGAGTCGTTCGCCGACTTCCTCCAGACCGCCCGGGACCGTTCCTGGGTGCCACAGGTGCGCTCGGCGGGGATGGCCGCCGACCGGGAGTACGTGCTGAACCTGCTCGACGAGCTGGCGGCGGAGGCTCGGCGCCGCGAGGAGGCCGGACAGCGGGCGGGCGGGCAGCGGTTCACTGCGCTGCGGGAGCACCAGGATCTGCCCCGGGTGGTCTGCGTGATCGACAATCTCGCGCTGCTCTTCGCCGAGCGGGACGGGGTGGCGAGCGACGCGGCGGCCCGCCTGGACGCCCTCGCCCGCACGGGCCGCGCGTACGGGATCCACCTGGTCCTGGCCGGCGAGGGTGACCTCGGTGTGGCCGGCGGCCCGACGACCCGCGACTCGATGCTCGGGCAGTTCCCGGTGCGGGTGGCACTGGCCGGCGGCCGCGCCGTGCTGCAACCGGGCAACGACGCCGCGGCCGGGCTGCCGGTGGGCAGCGCGGTGGTGAACACCGCGGGCGGGCTCGGCGGGCCTCGGGGCGCGACCCGGGGCCACGAGCGGACCGTCCGGTTCCCCGACCCCCATGGCAGCCCCGAAAGCATTCAGGAGCTTCGGCAACGGCTCTGGACGGCCCGCCCCGAGCGCTCCGCCCCGCCGGTGGTCTTCGCCGGCTGGGCGCGCCCGCGGCTGCGCAACGATCTCCGCTACCGGGCGGCCTTCGCCGGCCGGTCGAGTGGCCCGGCGGCCCTGCTCGGCCGGGCCGTGGACCTGCCCCGCTCGACGGTGGCGGTGCCGCTCGGCCCGGTCGCCGGCCGCAACCTGGCCGTCCTCGGCTCGACCGCGGCGGCGCCCGCCCTGCTGGCGACCGCGGTCCGCAGCGTCGCCGCGCACCATGCTCCGGGCACCGGGCGGTTCCTGGTGGCGGCGCTGGCCGCCGATGCGGCTCCGGCGGCCGGGGCGCTCGCCGCCGACCTCGCCGCACAGCACCGGGTGGACCGGGTCGACCTGCCGGGGCTGCTCGCGGCGCTCGACGGGGACGAACCGGGCTACCTGGTGGTCTTCGGGCTGGACGGTCCCGCGCCGGCTGACCTGCCCGCGGACCGGCTCCGGAGCCTGCTGCGGGAGGGCCCGCCCGCCGGCCGGCACCTGCTCGGCTGGTGGCGTACGGTGCCGCCGTTCGTGGCGGCGGTCAGCCAGCCTGGGGACGAGGTCGGCAAGCTCGCCGCCGTGGTGGCGGTCGACGTGCCGGGAACCCAGTTGGCGCCGCTGTTCGGGCACCCGGTGCAGTGGCGACCCCGACCGGGCCGGGCCATGCTCTGGGACGGCCCGGTCGAGTCGGGCATCCTCCTCGTGCCGTTCGCCGAGCCCGGGGAGGAAAACTCGTGAGCCCGGAGCAGGCTCGCACCGGCGCGCCGCCCGTGACCGGCCCGCTACGGCAGCGGGCCGCTGACCGCTCCGGCGCCGCGCCGTCCCTTCCCGCCGATGCCGGGGATCCGGGCGCCGGGGCCGCCACGAACGCCTCGGGTGGCGCCGGCCACCACGCCGCCGGAGGCAGCCCGGGCGCCGGGGCCGGCGTCGAGGCCGCCTGGACGGCGTACGTCGCCGCGGCCCGTCAACTCGACGGGGTGCGCCGGGGCGCCGCGGCCGCCGCCACGGAGCAGGCCCGGGCGGTCCAGGCCGCCCGCGAGGAGCTGACCACGGTACGCGAGCGACTCGCCCCGCAACGCTCCCGGCTGCATGAGCTGGGCGTACCGCCGATGGCGCTGGTGCCGACGCCGCCGGAGCTGACGGAGGCGGCCCGGGCCATGGTCGGCGGGCCGACCGCGGTGCTCGCGGCGTTGCGCGCGGCCCGGGGCTGGGCGGACGTGGCGGACGACGTGCTCACCGCGCGGCGCGGGCTCCGCCCGGGCAGTTGGCCGCCGCGGGCGCGCAACCTGCTCGTGTACGGGCCGCTGGCGCTGGTCGTGCCGCTGCTGCAGGTTGCGCTCCACGCGACGTTCGGCACCGGCCCGGCGAGCGTGGCCGCGTTGCTCTGCGGCCTGCCGATGCCGGCGGTCGCCTTCGTCGCCGGCTGGTGGGGCGTCGGCCGCCTGTTCGGCGGGGACTCCCGGGCGGGCGTCGACGGTCCGGCGCGGCCCGACCCGCCGCCCGGCTTCGGCACGGGCGGAGCAACCGGCACGGGCAGCCCACCCAGCACAGGCGGCCCAGCCGACGCGAGCGGCGCAACCGAGGCGAGCGGCGTACCTGAGGCGGACGGCGCCGTGGGCGGCGCACCCGAGGCCGGCGGTGCCGGTGTGGGCGGTTCAGCCGCGCTGAGCGGTGCCGGTGTGGGCGGTTCAGTCGCGGTGAGCGGTGCCGGTGTGGGCGGTTCAGTCGCGGTGAGCGGTGCCGGTGTGGGCGGCGCGGCTGGCGAGCCCGTGCCCGGTGCCGAGGGTCCGAAGGGTCGGGCGGCCTCGTCCGCCGGGACGCCGGATCAGATCGCACCCGGCCTGGCGGCACCGGCCGGCCGGCTGGACCGCACGCCCCGCTGGGGAGCGCTGGTGTGCCTCGTCCCGGCGGTGCTGGCCACGACCGGGATCCTGCTGTCGATGCTCGCCGGCTGACCCGCCGCGACCGGCCCGATGTGACGACGAGCGCGGGGGCGACCCCGCGCACCGACCACCGCCGGCCCCGGTCCGAAGACGGCGTCGCCGGGCCGGGCGGACGCCCGACCCGGCGACGCCGGGGAAGCTCCCGCGGTCAGCGGGGAATGATCAGGGCCATCGCCTCGGCGCGGGACTTGGCGTCGCCCTGGAGCGTGCCGCGTACCGCGGAGGTGATGGTCTTCGCGCCGGACTTCTGGATGCCGCGCATCGCCATGCACATGTGCTCGCACTCCAGCACCACCACGACGCCGCGCGGGGCAAGCCTGTCCATCAGCAGGTCGGCGATCTGCGACGTGAGCCGCTCCTGCACCTGGGGGCGGCGGGCGAAGACCTCGACCAGCCTGGCCAGCTTGGACAGCCCGGTGATCCGGCCGTCCGGCCCGGGGATGTAGCCGATGTGCGCGCTGCCCCGGAACGGGAGAAGGTGGTGCTCGCAGAGGCTCATCACGTCGATGTCCCGGACGAGCACCAACTCCTCGTGGTTGGCCTCGAAGGTGGTGCTGAGCACCTGCGCCGGGTCGACCCGCAGCCCGGCGAACAGCTCGGCGTACGCCCGGGCCACCCGGGACGGGGTCTTGACGAGCCCGTCGCGGTCCGGGTCCTCCCCGACCGCGATCAGGATCTCGCGGACCGCCTTCTCGATCCGGCCCAGGTCGACGGACTCCTCCACCGGCCGCCCGGTCAACCGGCCGTTGACCAGGCGCGCGGCGAGGTAGTCCAGTTCGTCGGTGTCGGGCTCGGTGGAGGAGGCGGCCAGCGCCGCCCCCTCCTGGCCGACTGTCGATTCGGTGCTCAGTGCGTACCGTCCGAGTTGTTGGGGCTGCCGCTGCTGACGGCCGCGCCGTCGGCCTGGGCCTGCGCCTTGAGTGCGTCCTTCTCCGCCGGCGTGAGCACCGGGGGCTCGGTGGACGGCTGGCGCTTGCCGAACCCGTTGTACGGGGCCATCGGCGGGCGCTTCACCACCCGGTCGCAGATGCGGGCCATGTCGGCGGTGGAGAGGGTCTCCTTCTCCATCAGCTCCAGGACGATGTTGTCCAGGACGTCCCGGTACTCGACCAGGATCTCCCAGGCCTCGTCGTGCGCCAGCTCGATGAGCGCCCGCATCTCCGCGTCGATCTCGGCGGCCACCGCGTCGGAGTAGTCCCGCTCGTGGCCCATGTTGCGGCCGAGGAACGGCTCGTCGCCGCTGGTGCCGTACTTGATCGCGCCGAGCTTGGAGCTCATGCCGTACTGGGTGATCATCGCGCGGGCCAACTGGGTGGCCTTCTCGATGTCGTTGCCGGCGCCGGTGGTCGGCTCGTGGAACACCAGCTCCTCGGCGGCCCGGCCGCCGAGCGCGTACGCCAGGGTGTCGACCATCTCCGCGCGGGTCTGGGTGTACTTGTCCTCGGTCGGCAGGACCAGGGTGTGGCCCAGCGAACGGCCGCGGGACAGGATCGTCACCTTGTGCACCGGCGCGGCGTGCGGCAGCGCCCAGGCGACCAGCGCGTGCCCACCCTCGTGGTACGCGGTGATCTTCTTCTCCTGGTCGCTCATCACCCGGGTCCGGCGCTGCGGACCGGCGATCACCCGGTCGATCGACTCCTCCAGGGAGTCGTTGGTGATCGCGCGCTGGTCCTTGCGGGCGGTCAGCAGCGCGGCCTCGTTGATCACGTTGGCCAGGTCGGCGCCGCTGAAGCCCGGGGTACGCCGGGCCACCGAGTCGAGGTCGACGTCGGGGGTGAACGGCTTGCCCTTGGCATGCACCCGCAGGATGGCCTTGCGGCCCTCCATGTCGGGGGCGTCCACCGGGATCTGCCGGTCGAACCGGCCCGGACGCAGCAGCGCCGGGTCGAGGATGTCCGGCCGGTTGGTGGCGGCGATCAGGATGACGCCGCCCTTGGTGTCGAAGCCGTCCATCTCGACGAGCAGCTGGTTGAGCGTCTGCTCGCGCTCGTCGTGACCGCCGCCCATGCCGGCACCGCGGTGGCGGCCGACGGCGTCGATCTCGTCGACGAAGACGATCGCCGGGGCGTTCGACTTGGCCTGCTCGAACAGGTCACGGACCCGGCTGGCGCCAACGCCGACGAACATCTCGACGAAGTCCGAGCCGGAGATCGAGTAGAACGGCACCCCGGCCTCGCCGGCGACGGCGCGCGCGAGCAGGGTCTTGCCCGTTCCGGGCGGGCCGAAGAGCAGCACGCCCTTCGGGATCTTGGCGCCCAGGGCCTGGTACTTCGCCGGGTTCTGCAGGAAGTCCTTGATCTCCTGCAGCTCCTCGACGGCCTCGTCCGCGCCCGCGACGTCCGCGAAGGTGGTCTTCGGCGTGTCCTTGGTGATCATCTTGGCCTTGGACTTGCCGAAGTTGAGCACCCGGGAGCCGCCGCCCTGCATCTGCGACATGAAGAACAGCAGCAGCAGCACGAGCAGCGCGATGGGCAGCAGGTTGACCAGCAGGCTCACCCAGACGCTGTCGCTCGACACCTTGGTGTCGGCCGGGCCGGTGATCCGGTTGGCCGCCTTGGCGGCGAGGACCTCGTTCCAGACCTGCTCGCCGGCCTGGTACGGGAACTGCGCCTCGATCCGGTCGGTGGTCGTGTCGTCGAACTTGGTCTTGCTCTCCAGGTCGAGCTGGAGCGTCTGCTCCTTGTCCTGGTAGATCGCCTTCTTGATCTTCGCGGTATGCAGTTGATCGAGCGCAACGGACGTGTCCACGCGGTGGTAGCTGGGACCAGCGGTGAACAGCTGACTGAGCACAACGGCGCCGAGGATGACCAGGATGATCCAGACCACCGGTCGGCGGAAGAAACGCGTACGTTCCATACTGTCGTCGGGCGAAGAGACGCCCGCATCCTCCTGATCGACGTCCTGACCGTCTTCAATGGCGTTTGCCGCCGTGGCGGCGGCCGGAGCCGCCGTGCGGGCCGGCCTCGACCCCGGGCGCGTCACTTCCGCGCCACGGTCATTCGACGGTACACCGTGTGCGCGAGATGTGAGCTTGCGAGCCCAGCAGTTACGCGTACGGCGAACCGGGACGGCCGGCGTGCCGGGAGCTCCGCGCCCGACCATCCGACCGCCCGGTCACGCGGTTCGAGGGGTCGGGCAGGGAGAAAGCCTCCACGTCACCGGCCCCTACCGTAGTCCCGTTGGCTGAGAGCGCGCTGAACGTCGGCTTGACGCGAGCCGGGCGTGGGCCGGGTGTGGGCCGGGCCGAGCGGGTCCGCGGCCGCGTCGGCCGTGCTCACGCCCGCGCGTAGACCTCCGGTTTGAGCACGCCGACGTAGGGCAGCTCGCGGTAACGCTCGCCGAAGTCGAGGCCGTAGCCGACGACGAACTCGGTCGGGATGTCGAACCCGACGTACTTCACCGGGACCGAAACCTTGACCGCGTCCGGCTTGCGGAACAGGGCGACGACCTCGACGCTGGCCGCCGACCGGGACTCCAGGTAGCGCAGCAGCCAGGACAGGGTCAGCCCGGAGTCGACGATGTCCTCGACGACGACCACGTGCCGGCCGGCGATGTCCCGGTCCAGGTCCTTCAGGATCCGCACCACACCCGAGGAGGTGGTGCCCTGGCCGTACGACGAGATGGCCATGAAGTCCAACTCGGCGGGCGGGCCCTGCCGCCCGAGCGCCCGGGCGAAGTCGGCCATGAACATGACCGCGCCCTTGAGCACGCAGACGAGCAGGAGGCCGTCCTCGACGTGCGCGTAGTCCGCGGACACCTGCTTGGCGAGTTCCGCGGTCTTGTCGCGGATCTGCGCCTCCGAAATGATCACGTGGTCGATGTCGGCGTCGTACCAGGAGCCGTCAGCCATAGCTCCTAGCCTGCCGTACGCCGGATGCCCCCCGTCGGCGGGGCCGCCCCTTTCGGCGCGTCCCCGCCCAGGATTTTCTAGTACGAAGGGAGCGAATCGGGTCAGCAGGTGCGGGACGCCCATCGCCGGCCCTCCTCGGTGGGCTTCCAGTCCGCCGAGTCCCTGGTGTCGGTGGCGAGGCCGGCCGCCGAGGCGACCGCGAGGATGAGCAGGAAGAGCAGGAGCAGCAGGAATTCCATGACGAGCTCGCTTTCGCGTGGCTTTGAATGGTTTTCGCCGCTGGTGCGCACCGGGCTGCACCCAGTCTGCGCGGCGCCCGAACCGGCGGACAGTGGCAGCAATGCCACGGGGCATCGATTTCCTGCCAATCGCCGGGTTACCCTCGTCACATGCTCCGCTCGGTCGCCGTCGTCGCGTTGGATCAGGTCGCCGCGTTCGAGCTGGGGGTGCTCGCGGAGGTGTTCGGCACGGACCGCACCGCCGACGGCTTCCCCGGTTACCAGTTCGCCGTCTGCACCGTCGACGGCGGCCCCGTGCAGACCGGCTCCGGGTTCCACCTCACCCCGCACGCGGGCCTCGGGCCGATCGAGGACGCCGACCTGGTGGCCGTGCCGGCCCACGGCAAGGACGGCGCCGCCGTTCCACCCCCGGTCCTGGACGCGCTGCGCCGGGCCGCCGCCCGGGGCGCATACGTCATGAGCGTCTGCTCCGGCGCGTTCGTGCTCGGCGAGGCCGGGCTACTCGACGACCGGGAGTGCACCACCCACTGGCGGCACGTCGACGAGTTGCAGCGCCGCAACCCCCGCGCGCGGGTGCGCTGCAACTCGCTCTACGTGGCCGACGGCCGGCTGCTCACCAGCGCGGGCACGGCGGCCGGCATCGACGCGTGCCTGCACCTCGTACGGCAGGAGCACGGCTCGGCCACCGCCACCCGGCTGGCCCGCCGGATGGTCGTGCCGCCGCACCGCGACGGCGGCCAGTCCCAGTACGTCGAGGCACCCATCCCGAAGGCCCCCGAGGCGCCGACGCTGGAGCCGGTCCTCGCCTGGCTGATGGGGCGGCTGGACCGGCCGGTGACCGTCGACGACCTGGCCGCCCGGGCCGGGATGTCCCCGCGCACCTTCGCCCGCCGGTTCCGGGCCGAGACCGGAACGACGCCGCACGACTGGCTGACCAGCCAGCGGGTGCTGCTGGCCCGGCGGCTGTTGGAGGAAACGGGGCTGAGCGTGGAGAGCGTCGCCGGGCGGGCCGGCTTCGGCGACGCGGCGGCGCTGCGGCACCACTTCACCCGCCGCGTCGGCACCACCCCGAACGCCTATCGAGCCACCTTCCGCGACCGCGTCGGAGCCCACTGATGCCGCGACCGTCCCTGCGAAGCCGGCCGCCACAGCGGCACGGCGGCACGACACCACAGCGCCACATCGGCACGACGCCACAACGGCACGGCGGCACGACACCACGGCACCACACCGCCATACCGCCATACCGCCACAGCGCCACGACGCCACAGCGGCACGACGCCACGACGCCACGGCACGCCGGCAGAAAGCGCTGGCACTCCGGCAGAAGGGCTGGCACTCCGGCAGAAGCGCTGGCACTCCGGCAGAAGCGCTGGCACTCCGGCAGAAGCGCTGGCACTCCGGCAGAAGCGCTGGCACGCCGGCAGAAGCGCTGGCACGCCGGCAGAAGGGCTGGCACGGCGGGAGCCGTGACGGGGACGGCCGGGTCAGCAGCCGACGGCGGCACCGTCCACCCGGGGCTCGGTGCCCGCCACGTAGCCGCCGGCCGGCGACCGCCACAGCGCCTGCCCGTACCCGAAGACCGCGGGCTCGTCGGCGACGGTGATCTCGTGCCCCCGGGCGCGCAACCCCGCGACCAGGCTGGGCTCGGCCGCCAGCTCCGGCTCGACGAGCAGCGACCGGCCGGCGTGCCAGTACCAGCGCGGGGCGCCCAGCGCGGCCTGCGGGTCGAGCCTTCCGTCGAGGGTCGCCGAGACCAGCTGGACGTGCCCCTGCGGCTGCATGTGCCCGCCCATCACCCCGAACGGACCGATCGGCTCGCCGTCCCTGGTCAGGAAGCCGGGGATGATCGTGTGGTACGGCCGCCTGGCCGGGCCGACCGCGTTGGGGTGACCGGGGTCGACCCGGAAGCCGAGGCCCCGGTTCTGCAGGGCGAAGCCGTGCCCGGGCACCACCACGTGCGAGCCGAACGCCAGGTACGTGGACTGGATCAGGCTCACCATCATCCCCCGGGCGTCGGCGGCGCAGAGGTAGACCGTGCCGCCGCGCTCCGGGTCGCCGGCCGTGGGGCTGCCGGCCCGATCACCGACCAGGGCCCGGCGGGTCTTCGCGTACGCCGGGGACAGCAGCGCCTCGGTGGGCACCCGCGCATGGTCCGGGTCCGCCACGTGGGCGTGCGCGTCGGCGAAGCCGAGCTTGACCGCCTCGATCTGCCAGTGCAGCCGTTCCTCGGGCGGGAGCGCGGCGAGGTCGACCCCGTCGAGGACGCCCAGCGCGAGCAGTGCGGCGAGCCCCTGCCCGTTCGGCGGCAGCTCCCACACCTCGTGCCCCCGGTAGCGGACGCTGACCGGGCGCACCCAGGTCGACCGGTGCCGGGCCAGGTCGTCGGCCGTGACGAGCCCGCTGGTGCGGGCCGCGTGCGCGGCCAGGGCCTCGGCGATCCGGCCCCGGTAGAAGTCCTCCCCACGCGTGGCGGCGATCCGGCGCAGGGTGGTGGCGGCGTCCGGGTTGCGCCAGCGCTCGCCGGGCCGGGGCGCCCGGCCGTCGATCGTGAACACCCGGCCGAATTCGGCGTACTCCGGCCCAGCGAGGCCGGCGTGCCCCGCCACCCCGCGCGCCCAGGTCGCCGCCGCGCCGGGGCTCACGGGGTGGCCGTGCTCGGCATAGCCGATCGCGTCGGCGAACAGGTCGGCGAACGGCAGGGAGCCGAACCGGTCGTGCAGGTCCCGCCAGCCGGCCGGGGCGCCGGGAACCGTGACCGGCAGCCAGCCCCGGGCCGGCATGGCCGGGCCGGCGGCCTGGTCGCCGCCGAGCGCGTCCACCGGCTCGGCGCCCTGGCCGCCGGTCGCGGCGAGCACCGCCTCGCGGGTGAGCGCCGCTGGGGACCGGCCGGAGGCGTTCAGCCCGTGCAGCCGCTCGCCGTCCCAGACGATGGCGAAGAGGTCGCCGCCGATGTCGTTCGACGGCGGTTGCACCACGGTCAGCGTGATAGCGGTGGCCAGCGCGGCGTCGACGGCGGTGCCGCCGCGCCGGAGCGCGGCCAGGCCGGCCGCGGCGGCCAGCGGGTGGCTCGTCGCCACCGCGCCGTTCGGGGCGTGGAGCGGCTGTCGGGGGTACGCCATCCGCCATGTCTACCGCGCCGGGCGCGGCGGCGGGAGCCCGCGCCGGCAGGCGCTCCACCATGTCGCCGACATAGCGCATTGCGGGGCCAGGGAGGCCGCCATGTCGGCGATGTGGCGGTATCCCAGTACCGGGGACCCCGTCATGTCGGCGACATGGCCGGGCCCCGCCAACCGCGCTACCGCCCGCCGTCGACCACCAGCCGGCCGGCGCGGCGGACAACCTGGATCCCGCCGGGAAGGTGGGCGGGCCCCTGCCCGCGCCAGCCGGTGACCAGCGCGTCGAGTGCGGCGACGTGCCGGTGTGACAGCGCGGCCGGCGACGCGCCAAGTTCCCGGGCCCAGGCGTGCAGCACCCGGGTCCGGACCGCGGGCACCAACCCGGCCAGCGCCGCGACCGACAGCCCGCCGCCGCCGGCCCGCACTCCGGCTGGAGGCTCGCTCCGCACCGTGAGCGCCGCCACCGACACCTCGTCGGCCCCCGCCCGCACCCCGACTGGAGGCTCGCTCCGCACCGTGAGCGCCACCGCCGACACCTCGTCGGCCCCCGCCCGCACCCCGACTGGAGGCTCGCTCCGCACCGTGAGCGCCACCGCCGACACCCCGTCGACCCCGGCCCCCACCCCGGCCGGCCGCTCGCCCTCGGCGGCTGGCGGCGGAACGGCGGCCGGCGGCGGAACGGGGGCCGGCGGCGGAACGGGGGCCGGCGGCGGAACGGCGGCCGGGCCAGCCGCGAGGGCGGCGGCGGCCAGGTCGTCGAGGGCGGCGGTGTCGGCGGCCACCAGCCGGGCGGTGCGCGCCAGGTTGTCCACCACCGCGGGACCGAGCGCCCGGATCAGCGCGGGCAGCAGCTCCGCCCGGACCCGGGCGCGGGCGTACGAGGGGTCGGTGTTGTGCGGGTCCTCCCATGGCGTCAGCCCGAGCGCCGCGCACGCCTTGCGGGTCTGCTCCCGGCCGACGTCGAGCAGGGGCCGCAGCAGCGGCACGCCGGACAGGTCCCGCCGGGGCGGCATCCCGGCCAGCCCGCGCGGGCCGGCGCCCCGGGCGAGCGCGAGCAGGACGGTCTCCGCCTGGTCGTCGCGGGTGTGCCCGGTGAGCAGGGCGGCGGCGCCGTGCCGCCGGGCCGCCTCGACCAGCGCCTGGTAGCGCGCCTGGCGGGCGGCCGCCTCCGGGCCGCCCGGGCGGCCGGCGACCTCGACCCGTACCGCCTCCGCCGGCGCGAACCCGGCGCCGGCGGCCCAGGCCGCGACGTCGGCGGCCCGCCGGTCGGAGCCGGCCTGGAGGCCGTGGTCGACGGTGATCAGCCCGGCCCGCCGGCCGAGCCGGGGCGCCACGAACGCGGTGGCGGCGGCCAGGGCGAGCGAGTCGGCCCCGCCCGAGCAGGCGACGAGCACCGGGCCGTCCCCGGTCAGCCCGGTGAGCGCCCGGCGGACGGCGGCCCGCAGCGCGGCGACCGGCGGGGAGAGCGCGGCCATCGGCGTACGGTCAGCCGACGGTGGGGGTGGCGCCGGTCGGCCCGTGCACCCGGGCCACCCAGGCGTCCGGGTCGCCCAGCTCCTCCAGCCGGGGCAGGGTGAGCGGCGAACCGAAGACCTTGTTGAAGCCGTCCATGCCGACCCGCTCGACCACGCCGTGGACGAACTTGCGGCCCTCGGCGTACTGGCGCATCTTGACCTCGACGCCGAGCAGCCGGCGGACCGCCTTCTCCAGCGGGTTGCCGGCCTCCCGGCGCCGGTTGAACGCGGCCCGGATGCGCTCGACGCTCGGAATCACCTGCGGCCCGACGCCGTCCATCACGAACTCGGCGTGCCCCTCCAGCAGCGTCATCAGCGCGGTGAGCCGGTCCAGCACGGCCCGCTGGGCGGGGGTCTGCACGAGGTCCAGGACGCTGGTCCGGCTCTCCGGGTCCCGGATCGCGTCGGAGAGGGTGGCCACGCCCCGGCGCAGCCGCTCCAGCAGGTGCTCGCCGCCCTGCGAGGCGTCCACGAACGCCTGCACCTCGCCGAGGAAGTACGCCCGCATCCAGGGCACGGCGGTGAACTGCGTCCGGTGGGTCACCTCGTGCAGGCAGACCCAGAGCCGGAAGTCGCGCGGGTCGGCCTGAAGCTTTCGCTCGACCTCGACGATGTTCGGGGCGACCAGCAGCAGCTGGCCCGGGTCGCCGGAGAAGACCTCGTACTGGCCGAGGACCCGGCCGGAGAGGTACGCCAGCACGCTGCCGGCCTGCACCCCGGTCAGCCGGGAGCCGATCGCCTCGGTGAGCGGGCCGGGCCGCTTGTCCCCGGCGAGGCGGCTGACGAGCGGGGCGATCACCTCGCGCAGCCCCGCGATGTTGGTCGCCGCCCAGTCCCGCCGATCCACCACCCGCACGGGCGGGTGGTGGACCTGGGAGTGCAACCCCGTGTAGTCGGCCACGTGGCCGGCCGCCTCGTCGGTGAGCCGCCGCAGCTCGGCGACGACCTCGGTGGCCTCCGCGTACGACACCCGGGGGCCCGACTTACCCAGTGCCCCCGCGGTCGCGGCGGCCAGATCCCAGTCGACGAACTGCGCCATGGACCCACCGTACCCGCGCCGGAACACCTCGCCGGCCGGCGACCAGGCCCATACCGCCCCCAATCACCGCCAACTCGCCCCGTATCGGGGTCAGCGGCAGCCGCAGGCGGCCAGGGCGGAGGTGATGCGGTCGAGAGCGCGGCGGGTCTCGTCCGGCGTGCCGGCCGGGGCCTCGTCGGTGAGCACGGCGAAGGTGAGCAACCGCCCGTCCCTGGTGGTGACCAGTCCCGCGATGGCGTGCACCCCGGTCAGCGTCCCGGTCTTCGCCCGCACCACGCCGGCCCCGGCCGTGGTGCCCGTCGCCTGGTACCGGCCGTCGAGGGTGCCGGACCAGGCGGCGACGGGCAGGCCGCCGAAGATGGCGGCCAACTCGGGGTGGCTGCCGTTGCCGGCGAGCGTGACCAGGTCGGTGAGCAGGGAGGGGCTGATCCGGTTGGCCCGGGACAGCCCGCTGGCGTCGGAGAGGGTGATCTCATCGGCCGGCAGGCCCAGCTCGCCGATCACCGCGTCCATGGCCGCCGCGCCGCCGGCGAACGACCCCGGCTGGTTGCGGGCCAGCGCCACCTGCCGGGCCAGCGCCTCGGCGATCACGTTGTCGGAGTCGCTGATCATGATGTCGACCAGCCGGATCATCGGCAGCGACTCGACCCGCCCCAGTTCGGCGCCGGGCGTGACGGTGCCGGCCGGGGCCCCGTTGGCCGCGGGCGCCCTGCCCCGCCTCACCTCGGCGGCGTCCCCGGAGAGCCCGAGCAGCCTGGCGAACGCGCCTCCGGCGGCCAGGTCCGGCTGCGCCGACCGCTGCGCCCAACCGTGCATGTCGTCGAAGTTCTTCCGCGCGGCCTCCGGGTCCGTACGAGCGCCGTCCGTCATCAGCGCGGTGATCGCCGCGCCGAAGCCGCCGGTCGGGATGTCGGAGTCCCAGCCGGGCCCGTGCACCGGGCCGGGGAAGAGCGAGGAGTCGACGGTGACCTTGGTCGGCTCCGTACCGCCGAGGGCGTGCTTGACCTGCTGCGCCAGGTCGTCCAGGCGGGCCGCCCCGGGGTAGAAACCGTCGCCGTCGACCGCCAGGGTCGGGTCGCCGCCGCCCACCAGCACCACCTCGCCCGGGTTGGTGCCGGCCACCGCCCGGGTCGGGATGCGGTAGCTGGGGCCGCGGGCGGCCAGCACAGTCACCGCGGTCGCCAGCTTGGTCACCGAGGCGGGCACGGTGCCGTCGTCGCCGCCCCGGGCGTAGAGCGAGCCGCCGTCCGCCACGTCCGCCACCGACACGTTGACCCGGCTGCCGAGTTCGGGAGCCCGGACCAGCGGGTCCAGCGCGGCGCGGACCCCGTCGGGGGTCGGTGCCGGCGCCCCCGGGTCCGCGCCGGCGAGCACCGGCACGGGGGCGGGCTCCGCGGCGTCGGCGGTCGCCTCCGGTGCGACCCGGTCCGCGCCGAGCCAGCCGGCCACCGGGCCGGGCCGGACCACGGCCAGTCCGGCCCCGACCAGGACGAGCAGCAGCACCGTGGCCAGCACGGCGAGCGGGAGCCGCCGGCGGCGCCGGGCGGGAGCCGGGAGGACGCCGGGCGGCGGGCCGGGCGGCGGCGGGACGGCCGACACCGGGGGCGGGGTGCCGAGCGGGATACGCGAGGCGTCGGTGAGGCCGACGTACCGGTCGGCGGCCGTCGGGCCGGTCGGGGGCGCCCACGCCGGCGGCGGTGGCAGGTCGCTCGGCGCGGTCAGGGCGCCGCCCGGGGGCGCGGCGGCGGGATCGGGCCTACGGGGCAGATTGGCCCCGGGCACCGGAAAACGGCCGTTCACCCTCCCGGAAGGCGGGCGTCCGTTCTCCCGTCCGTCAAGCCCCTCCGGGCGGTAGTGTGAATCTTCCCTCCCCACGGCCCCCTCCTCCCGGTGTGGAAAACAGCTTGGGTGACACTACTTCGGTCCGAACACTATGCGGCGGCCGGAGCCCGCGGGTGCATTCACCCGTACGGGAGCGGCGTCACTTGTTTCCGTCAGCCAGCGTGGGCAACGAGGGAGCGTGGGAGATGGATTTCGACGTCACGGTTGAGATCCCCAAGGGTCACCGCAACAAGTACGAGGTGGACCACGTGACCGGCCGCATCCGGCTGGACCGCACCCTCTTCACGTCCACGCAGTACCCGGCGGACTACGGGTTCATCGAGGGCACCCTGGGCGAGGACGGCGACCCGCTGGACGCCCTCGTGCTGGTCCCCGAGCCGACCTTTCCGGGCTGCCTCATCCGCTGCCGCACCATCGGCATGTTCCGGATGACGGACGAGAAGGGCGGCGACGACAAGGTCCTCTGCGTGCCCTACGAGGACCCGCGCCAGGAGCACCTGCGGGACATCCACCACCTGGGCGAGTTCGACCGGCTGGAGATCCAGCACTTCTTCGAGGTGTACAAGGACCTGGAGCCGGGCAAGTCGGTCGAGGGCGCGACGTGGGTCGGCCGGGTCGAGGCGGAGGCCGAGATCCACGCGTCGTTCCGGCGCGCCAAGGAGGCCGAGGAGCGCGGCGAGTCCGCGCACTGATCCCACCCGGGGGGAGCGCGGCGCGACCGGGCGCCGGGACCGCGCGCGAGCGCGCCGGAAACCACCTGACGTCGACGGGCCCGCCGGGCCGCTCAGCCGAGCAGCCCCCGGGCCCGTTCGTACAGGTCGAGCACCGCGCAGGCGACCGGCACGACGGCCACCACCAGCGCGGTGTCGGCCAGGTCGGCCGCCCGGCCGACGTACGGCGAGACGGGCCGCCGGGCGTAGGCGGTGCCGGCCGCCACGGCGGTCAGGGCCACGGCGAGCCCGCCGGCGGCCAGCAGCAGCCGCCCGGCCGGCCCGGAGTCCGCGGCGAGCACCCCGCCCAGCAGGGCGCACCCGGCCAGCCCGGCGACCACCGCGGGCACCCGCTGGCGCACCGCCACGAAGAGTCGGGAGCGCAGCAGCAGCACGGCGGAGACGACGGCCACGAGCAGGCGTCCGGCCAGCCCGCCCGCCGTGGCGAGCACCGCCGCCGCCCCCACCACCAGCACGGCGTGCCCGAGCAGCATGCCGGTCAGCATCTCCTCGGTCCGGGCCACCGCCGCGTGCACCCGGGCCCGATCCGGCAGGTCCCGGGCCGCCGCCGCCCCCGGCGTCGGGTCGCCGGGCAGGGTGATCGGCGGCAGCGGCAGCTTGCCCAGCCGGATGGCGACCAGCGGCAGCGCGCCCAGCGCGAACACCAGGGCGCACAGCAGCACCGCCGCGGCGCCCTCCGGCGGCAGCGCCAGCGCGCCCAGGGCGGCGAGGGCGGCGCTCAGCCCGACCGTCGCGCCGGCCACGAAGACCCGTACCCGGCTGGCCACGCCGAGCAGCCCGAGGACCGCCGCCAGCAGCAGCGCGACCGCGCCGGCCAGCAGCTCGGGGGCGCCCAGCCAGGGCAGCGCCCGGACCGGGCCGACCGGGTCGCCGGAGCTGACGGCCAGGGCGCCGGCCGCGGCGGCGTACGGCAGGGCGTAGCCGCCGAGGGTCGCGCCGGCCGCGCCGTCGGCGTACGCCCGGGAGGCGGCCGTGCCGGCGAGCGTGAGCAGCAGCGCCACCGCGACCGCGACGGGCCAGCCGGACCGGTACCCCGGCCCGGCGGTGAGCAGGGCGAGCAGCCCGACGGCGAGCGGCACCCCCGCTCCGGCCAGGGCGGCGGCGCGGGTGGCGGCGGGCGACCAGGCGGCGCCCCGGCGGCGGGCGCCGTCCACGATCGCCTCGACCACGTCGTCGTACTCCAGCTCCGGCCACTCGGCGCGGGCCGGCACCAGGTGCAGCACCTCACCGTCGCGCACGCCCTGCGGCAGCAGCGCCTGGGCGGTCAGCAGCGCGGCCCCGTCGGCGCGCCGCAGCACCCAGCCGCCGTGCCGCTCCCCGTCGTCGGCCAGGCCCTCCCCCGCGTGCCGCAGCACCTCGGGCAGCAGCTCGGCCAGCGGCACCTGCTCCGGCAGGGCGACGTCGACCCGCCGCCGGGGGGCGCTGATCGTGACGCGGGCGAGCCCGGTTGCCATCGACGTGTCTCCAATGTCAGGCGGGGAGTGGTACGGCGCGGACGACAGGACTTTACCTACGATGAGCCAGGCTCGGGTTACCGAGCGCTGTGGGGAGGCCGAGTGTCCACTGTCGTCGTCAAGCGACCGCCCCGGCGTCCGGCGCCGGACATCCTGGTGGGCGAACTGCCCGTCGACGGGCCGCCGGAGATCCCCGCCGTCGCCGGCGGGCGCTGGCAGCAGGCGCTGATGCTGCTGCCCATGCTCGGCGGCACGGTGGCCATGGCGATGATGTTCGGCCGCGGCGGCGGGGCGTACTCGTACGTGGTCGGCGGTCTGTTCGGGCTCTCCTCGCTGGCGATGCTGGTGACCTCGTGGGGCAGCGCGTCGGGCACGCCGAAGAAGTCGGAGATGATGGCGGCCCGGCGTGAGTACCTGCGGCACCTCACCACGCTGCGCCGCCGGGTCCGGCAGACCGCCGGGCAGCAGCGGGCGGGGCTGTACTACCGCCACCCGGACCCGGGGCGGCTCTGGTCGACCGTCGACAGCCACCGGGTCTGGGAGCGCCGGCCGGCCGACCCGGACTTCGCGGTGGTCCGGGTGGGCGTCGGGCCGCAGACGCTGGCCACCCCACTGGTTCCCCCGGTCACCCGGCCGTTGGAGGAGCTGGAGCCAATGACCGCGGGCGCGCTGCGCCGGTTCCTCGACGCGTACTCGGTCGTGCCCGACCTGCCGGTGGCGCTGTCGCTGCGCAGCTTCGCCCGGGTGTACGTGCGGGGCGGGCCGGCCCGGCAGGGGGCGGACGGGACCGTCCGGCCCGGCACCGGGTCGCCGGACGCGCAGGCGCTGGCCCGGGCCGTGCTCGCCCAGCTCGCGGTGTTCCACGCCCCCGACGAACTGCTGATCGCGGTCTGCGCCGGCCCGGAGCGCCGACCGCTGTGGGAGTGGGTCAAGTGGCTGCCGCACGCCCAGCACCCGACCCGCTCCGACGCCCTCGGCCCGGTCCGCCTGGTCACCAGCTCCGCCGTGGAGCTGGAGGGGCTGCTCGACGAGGTGCTGTCCAGCCGGTCGCGGTTCAGCCCGGCCGGCCCGGCCACCGACGGCCCGCACGTCGTGGTGGTGCTCGACGGCGGCGACCTCACCGGCGCGACCGACCTGGTCGGCGACGGCGGCATCGACGCGGTCACCGTCGTCGACCTGGACACCCCGCCGCCCCGCCTGCTCGACCGGTACGCCCTCCTGCTCGACCTGCGCGGCGGCCGGCTGCACTCGCACTCCGCCGACGGGGCCGCCGAGGTCGGCACCCCCGACCGGTTGGCACCGGCCGACGCCGAGGCGGTCGCCCGCCGGCTGGCCCCGCTGCGGCTCGCCACCGCCGTACGCGGGCCGGACGCCCCGGTCAACGCCGAGCTGGGCCTGCCCGAGCTGCTGGGCATCGGCGACCCGGAGAACTTCACCGCCGAGCAGGGCTGGGCGCCCCGCTCGGCGCGGGACCGGCTGCGGGTGCCGATCGGGGTGGGCACGGACGGCGGCGCGATCGAGCTGGACCTCAAGGAGTCCGCGCAGGACGGCATGGGCCCGCACGGCCTGCTGATCGGGGCGACCGGCTCCGGCAAGTCCGAGCTGCTGCGCACCCTGGTGCTCGGGCTGGCCGCCACGCACAGCTCCGAGCAGCTCAACTTCGTGCTGGTCGACTTCAAGGGCGGGGCGACGTTCGCCTCCTTCGAGCGGCTGCCGCACACCGCCGCGGTGATCACCAACCTGGCCGACGCGCTGCCCCTGGTCGACCGGATGGTCGACGCGATCAACGGCGAGCTGGTCCGCCGCCAGGAGCTGCTGCGCCGGGCCGGCAACTTCGCCAGCCTGCGCGACTACGAGCGGGCCCGGGCGGCGGGCGCCCCACTGGCCCCGCTGCCGTCGCTGCTGCTGATCTGCGACGAGTTCTCCGAGCTGCTGTCGGCCAAGCCGGACTTCATCGACCTGTTCGTGCAGATCGGCCGGCTCGGCCGGTCGCTCGGCGTGCACCTGCTGCTGGCCTCGCAGCGGCTGGAGGAGGGCCGGCTGCGCGGGCTGGACACGCACCTGTCGTACCGGATCGGGCTGCGCACCTTCTCGGCGCTGGAGTCCCGGACGGTGCTCGGGGTGCCCGACGCGCACGAGCTGCCCCGCTCGCCCGGCCACGGCTACCTGCGCTTCGGCACCGAACCCCTGGTCCGCTTCAAGGCCGCGTACGTCTCCGGGGCGCTGCGCCGCACGGGCGGCGCGGCGGGGGCCGGCGGGTCGGGCGCGCCCCGGCTGCTCGCCTTCTCCACGCACGTCGTGCCGGTCCCGGAGCCGGTCACCCCGACCCCACCCCCCGCCGAGGCGGAGACCGGCGTGGCGAGCCTGCTCGACGCGCTGGTGGGCCGGCTGGCCGGGCAGGGCCCACCGGCGCACCAGGTGTGGCTGCCGCCGCTGGACGAGGCGCCGACCCTGGACGAGCTGCTCGGGCCGGTCGGCACCGACCCGGCGCGCGGGCTGACCGTCGCCAACCCGGAGCTGCACGGCGCCCTGCAGGTGCCGGTGGCCGTCGTCGACAAGCCGTTCGAGCAACGTCGGGACCTGCTCTGGCTGACCCTCGGCGGGTCGGCGGGGCACGTCGGGGTGATCGGCGGCCCGCAGAGCGGCAAGTCCACCCTGTTGCGCACGCTGGTCTGCGCGCTGGCGCTGACCCACACCCCGGCCGAGGCGCAGCTCTACTGCCTCGACTTCGGCGGCGGCGGGCTCGGCGCGCTGCGCGACCTGCCGCACGTCGGCGGGGTGAGCGGCCGGACCGACCCGACCGCCGTCCGGCGGACCGTCGGCGAGCTGGTCACCCTGCTCGCCGACCGGGAGCGGCGCTTCGCCGAGTTGGGGGTGGACTCGATGGGCGCGTACCGGCAGCGGCGCGCCGCCCTCGCCGCCGCCGGTCAGCCGGCCACCGACCCGTTCGGCGACGCGTTCCTGGTGGTGGACGGCTGGGACGCCCTGCGCAAGGAGTACGAGGACCTGGAGCCCCTGGTCACCGAGCTGGCCACCCGGGGCCTGTCGTACGGGGTGCACGTGGTGGCCACCGCCCACCGCTGGACGGACTTCCGGCCGGCGGTCCGGGACCTGTTCGGCTCGCGCGTCGAGCTGCGCCTCGGCGATCCGACCGACTCGCTGCTGGTACGGCGGAACGTCGCGGCGAGCGTGCCGGAGCGGACGCCGGGCCGGGGGATCACGGCGGAGAGCCAGCACTTCCTCGCCGCGCTGCCCCGCCTGGCCGGGCTGGGCGGGGAGACCGCCGACCTGGTCAAGGCGGTCGCCGCGGCGTGGACCGGCCCGGCCGCGCCCGCCGTCCGGCTGCTCCCGCCCGTGCTGCCGTACGCGGAGCTGGACCTGACCGCGGCGACGGGGCTGGCGCTGCCGATCGGGATCGCCGAGGCCGACCTGCGGCCGGTGGCGCTCGACTTCGCCACCGAGCCGCACCTGCTGGTCTTCGGCGACGCCGAGTGCGGCAAGTCGTCGTTCCTGCGGGCGCTGGCCGCCACCATCGTCGGCCGGTTCACCCCCGACCAGGCCCGGGTGATCCTGGTGGACTACCGGCGCAGCCTGCTCGGCGCCATCGAGACGGACCACAACATCGGGTACGGCATCGACGCCGCCCACACCACCACCCTGGTCGAGTCGGCCGCCGGGTACATGCAGCTCAGGCTTCCTGGCGGGGACATCACCCCGGCACAGCTGCGGGAGCGGTCCTGGTGGTCGGGGCCGGAGCTGTTCGTGCTGGTCGACGACTACGACCTGGTCGCCAGCGCCCCGGTCAACCCGCTGCGCGCGCTGGAGGAGTACCTGCCCCAGGCGCGGGACATCGGCCTGCACCTGGTGCTGGCCCGCCGCGCCGGCGGCACCGGCCGGGGGTACGACCAGTTCCTCCAGCGGCTGAAGGAGCTGTCCACCCCGGGGCTGGTGATGGCCGGCAGCCCCGAGGAGGGGCCGCTGGTCGGCCAGATCCGGCCCGGCCCGCTGCCTCCGGGCCGCGCCCGGCTGGTCACCCGGCGGGAGGGCGTACGGCTGGTGCAGCTCGCCCACCTGCCTCCGCAGTGACCGCTGTTCGCGGTTCGCCCCGTCGCGGACGGGGGAACCGGTAATCTCCGAGCAGCATGTGTCCAGGGCGACGAATGGCGGGGGATGTGACTGGGGTTCGGCACGGCCGCCCGCCGAAGGGGCTACGGCGCACCGGCCGCGCGCTGCTCGGCGCGACGGTGGTCGCGGTGTCGGTCGCCGGTCTCGCGCCGCTGCCGGCCCACGCCGCCGACCTCGCGTCGATCACCGCCCCGCCAGCCCACGCCGCCGACCTCGCGTCCGTCGCCGCTCCGACGGCCCTGCCGGCGGCCCGGCGGGCCGCGCCGGTCGACACGCCGGCGCGCACCGACCAGATCCGCGACGAGCAGTGGCAGCTCGACGAGCTGCGGGCGGCGACCGCCTGGCAGTCCTCGACCGGGCGCGGGGTCACCGTGGCGGTGATCGACTCCGGGGTGGACGGTTCGCACCCGGACCTGGCCGGTCAGGTGCTGCCCGGCATCGACCTGGTCGGCGACGGCGACACCGACGACGGGGCGGACCCCGTCGGGCACGGCACGACCGTGGCCGGCCTGATCGCCGGGCGCCGCGACGACAGGCGGGGCGTGGTCGGGCTCGCCCCCGACGCCAGGATCCTGCCGGTCCGCGTCCTGGACGACAAGAACCGGTACGACGACGCGATGATCGTCGCCAAGGGCGTGCGCTGGGCGGTCGACAACGGCGCCCGGGTGATCAACCTTTCGCTCGGCGGCAGCGGTGACAGCCCGGCCCTGGCGGCCGCGCTGGACTACGCGTTCGTCCGCGACGTGGTGGTGATCGCCTGCACCGGCAACCTGGCCACCTCCTCCGACGTCAGGGTCTGGTACCCGGCGCGGGAGCCGGGCGTCGTCGCGGTCGCCGGTCTGGAGCAGGCCAGCGAGAACCTCTGGGCCGGCTCGATCACCGGCCGCGCCACCGTCCTCACCGCACCGGCGACCGGCCTGGTCGGCGCCCGGCCGGGCGGATACTGGCGGGTGCAGGGCACCAGCTTCGCGTCCCCGCTGGTCGCGGCGACCGCCGCGCTGATCCGGGCCCGCTGGCCGCAGATGTCGGCCGGCGAGGTGGTGAACCGTCTGATCAGCACCGCCCGGGACATCGGCCCCACCGGCCGCGACGACCGCTTCGGGTACGGCCTGGTCGACCCGGTCGCCGCGCTCACCGCCGACGTACCAGCGGTGTCGCACAACCCGCTCGACGACCGCTCGTCCCCCGGCGTGGTCGGCTTCGGCCCGGCACCCGGCGTCCCCGAGCACGACCGGCTGACCGCCACGGACAGCGCCCCGCCCGGCCTGACCACCGCCGAACAGCGCAGCGGGTGGTTGGCGCAGCCGGCCGGCGGCGGGCACGACTCGGACCGGGAACGGCTGTGGGCGGGGATGGTCCTCGCCGTCGCCGTCGTCACCGGAACCGCGCTGATGGTCCGCCGCCTGCGGCGATGGGGCCGCTGACCGGCCCGCGTCGGTCCCGTCGCAGCCGCCCGGTCTGATCGGGTGCTGCGCGGGGTAGGGATGCGAGCATGAACAGGCCAGGTCGCACAGAGCTGTCAACCCGCCCGCCGTGGCCGGTCCGCCGGCTCGACCCCGACGCGTCCCTGGGGCTGCGGCTGACACTCGCCGCCACCGCGGCCTTCCTGGTCCTGGTGCCGTTCGCTCTGCTCGCCGTGCTGGTCGTCGGAGCCTGGCCGCCGCTGCACCGGCTGGACGCCGCGGTGACCGACGCCCTGCACGGGTACGCCCTCGGCCATCCGGCCTGGGTGCGCTTCATGACAGTGTGGACAAACGTCTTCGGCCCGGGACCGCTGCGGCTGGCCGCGCTCGCGGTGGTGGTCTGGCTGTTCCGCCGGGGCGCGCACCGGCTGGCCTGGTGGGCGGTCACCACGATGGTGGTCGGTGGCCTGCTCGGCCCGCTGCTCAAGCTGCTGGTCGGCCGCCACCGGCCGGACCTGCTCGACCCGGTGGCCTCGGCCGCCGGCTACGCGTTCCCCTCCGGGCACGCGCTGAACGCCGCCCTGGCCGCCGGGGCGCTGCTGCTGGTGTTCCTCCCGTACGCCCGGGGGCGCCCGGCCGCGCGGTGGGCACTGTGGGCCGGAGCCGTGCTGCTCGCGGGGCTGACCGGGCTGAGCCGGGTGGCGCTGGGCGTGCACTGGGTCAGCGACGTGGTCGGCGGCTGGCTGCTCGGCACGGCGACCGTGGCCGCGACGACCGCCGCCTTCCGCACCTGGCGGGCCCGGACGGGCCGGCGGCCGGGGCACCCGGTCACGGAGGGCGTCGAGCCCGAGTTGGCCGACCGTGGGGAGCCGCGCCGGCCGGACGACGGCCGCGCGTAGTTCGGCGCGCGCCGGGGTAATGGGCGGGCCATGTCCGATTTCGCGGTGCGGGCTCTCCGCTGGGTGGTGCTGCCGGTGGCCCTGCTTCTGGCGGTCATGGTCCTACTGGGGGTCCTCGTCACCCGGGTGTTCGACCGGACGTGGCCGTTCACCGTGGAGGACGCGGTCAACCGCGAGCTGGCCGCCGACCGGACCGAGGGCTGGAACAACGTCTCGCTCGTGTTCAGCACCCTGGCCAGCACGCAGGTGATCGTCGTGGTCACCGTGCTGGTGGCCCTGGTTCTCTTCCTGGTGCTGCGCCGCTGGCGGGAGCCCATCTTCCTGTGCGCGGCGGTCAGCGCCCAGGCGCTGGTCTTCCTGCTGACCACGATCGCCATCGACCGGCACCGCCCGGCGGTCGAGCACATGGACGCCTCCCCACCCACCTCCAGCTTCCCGTCCGGGCACACGTCGGCGGCGGTGGCGCTCTACGTCGGCGTCGCGGTGCTGCTCGCGGTGCGGTCGAGGAGCACCGGGGCGAAGGTCGCCTGGTGGACCCTGCTGCTGGTGGTGCCGGTCGGCGTCGCGCTCACCCGGATGTACCGGGGCATGCACCACCCGAGCGACGTGGTCGCGTCCTTCCTGAACGGCGGCACCTGCGTGCTGATCATGGCCCGGGCGGTGCTCGACCGTGGGGTGCGGTGGGGGCGGGGGAAGCTGTCCACCGTCACCGGCCGGACAGACGAATCGGCCCGGGCCACCACTCCCGCCTCCTGACCTCGGCTCGGGCGTCGGTCAGGTGCACTTGCCGGTGCTGACGGGGCGGGTCCGCTCGGCACCGGCGAGGGCCACCGGACGGGCCTCGGCGGCGGTCACCGCGAAGCCCGTGTGCGGGTCGTCCGCCGCCGCCGCGAAGATCACCCCGAGCACGAGCCCGTTCGAGGAGACCAGCGGACCGCCGGAGTTGCCGCTGCGGACCCACGCCCGGATCGTGTAGATCTCCCGGGTGACGTCCCCCGAGGAGTAGATGTCCGGCCCGGTGATCCGGTCGACGTCCCGGACCCGGGCCGACTGGGCGTTGTACGGCCCGTCGAGCGGGAAGCCCAGCACGACGGCGTCCGCACCGCTGCCCGCGCTGCCGGCGGCGAAGCGCAGCGACGGGCCGGGCAGCCCCGGCACCCGGAGCACGGCCAGGTCCCGGTCCGGGTCGTAGACCACCACCTCGCCGTCGTACCGGTCGCCGTCGAGCTCGACCGACACCGAGCGGGTGCCGGCGACGACGTGGGCGTTGGTCATCACCCGGTCGTCGGCGTACACGAAGCCGGAACCCTCGATGCGGCGCGCGCAGCTCGGCGCGGAGCCCAGCACCTTGACGACCGAGCGCCGGCCGTCGGCCACCACCTCCGAGCCGGCCAGCGCCGGGTCCGGGGGTTCGACCTGCCGGGCGCGGGTCGGCGCGAGGTCGCCGAAGACGTCCGGGAAGCCGTTGGTGTCGACGGTGTCCCGCAGCGCGTTCGAGACCTGCTTGGCCCGCTCGGGCATCACCTCGTCGACCACGCTCAGCAGGGCGCTGTTGCGCACCGAGGCGGCGAGCCAGGGCAGCGACGACGAGCCCAGCGGCGCCACCACCAGCCAGGCGGCCAGCAGGACGGCGACGGCCGAGACGAACACGCCGCCGATGTCGTCGGCGTGTCTGCCGATCTCGCTGGTGATCGTCTTGCGCAGGTGGGAGCCGACCCAGCCCGCCAGCGCCTGCCCCGCCACCGCCAGTCCGAAGACCGCGGCCAGGGAAACCAGTACGCGCGTGCCGGGTTCGGCGAACTGCCGGGCCAGCAGCGGCCCGGCCTGGAGGCCCACGAGGACCCCCAGGAAGAAGCCGGACAACGACAGCAGCCCGATCACGAAGCCCTGGTGGTATCCGCTGATCGCGAACACGAGCATGAGCAGGAGCAGGACGACATCCACGGCGGACACGGATCAAGGGTACGGCCACGGCGCTCGGCTGGCCGTCGCTCGCGGAACGTGACGGTCAGGTCAGCGGGCCGGCCATCTCGTCGACGGCGTCCGTGCCGGCCGACGGCGCCGGGGCCGCCCCGGTCGGCGGCAGGTCGACGACCCGGTCCCGCGGCCACGGGCGGGCCCAGCCACCCATCTCCAGCAGTGTGGCGAGCACGCCGGCGGTGAAGCCCCAGACCAGCATCCCCCGTACGGAGAAGGCGGGGCCGATCCAGCCGCTGGGATGGCGTACCCGCATCCGGTTGCCCGGGTCGACCAGCTCGGCGACCGGCAGCCGGGCGACGTGCGCGACCTCGGCCGGTTCCCGGGGGTGCACCGGGTGCGGCCGGTGCCACCAGGCGAGCACCGGGGTCACCACGAAGTCGCTGACCGGGATCCACAGCTTCGGCAGTTCGGCCAGGACGGTGACGCTGGCCGGGTCGAGGGCGACCTCCTCGTTCGCCTCGCGCAGCGCGGTGGCGGCGGCGTCGGCGTCCTCCGGGTCGGCCGCCCCGCCGGGGAACGCCGGCTGCCCGGCGTGGTTGCGCAGGGTCGCGGCGCGCTGCAGGACCAGCACGTCCGGGCCGGCCCCCGGCTCCTCGGCGAGCAGGACCAGCACGGCGCTCTCCCGCCCGCCGCTGGCCGGGGTGGCGATCCGGGTGAAGTCCTCGGCGCGGGCGGTGCCGAGCCGGGCCAGCAGCGGGTCCAGCCACGGCGGCGGCTGCCGGGTCATGACCCGCCCTCGGTGCGCGACAGCGCGCCTCGCGAACCCGGCCCGCTCCACGCGCTCATGGCTCCACCGCCACGCCCAGGTGCTCGCGGACGAGGGCGGCGAGGCGGGCGTCGTCCAGCGCGCCGGAGGTGTCCACGTGCCGGATCCGGCCGTCGCCGTCGACCAGCACGGTCAGCGGGATGGCGTTGCGCTCCAGCCCCCGCCGCAGGCTCTCCCCCTGGTCGAACAGCATCGAAAAGCGGATGCCGAAGTCCTCGCCGATCGACTGTGCCGCGTCCCGGCTGTCCCGGGTGTTCACGCCGACCACCTGGAGCCGGCCGGCCGTACGCTCGCTGAGCCGCTGGAACGCGGACAACTCCTTGCGGCAGGGCGGGCACCAGGACGCCCAGAGGTTGATCACCGCCGGCCCCCGGATGTCGCGCAGCGCGACCGGTTCGCCGCCGGTGAAGCAGGGCAGCGCCAGGTCGGGCAGCACCGCGCCGACCGGCGCGACGCCGGACGCCGTCCCGGCCGCGCCGGGCGCGGCCGAGGAAGAATCCGCGGGTGCCGCCGAGACGGAACCCGCAGGCGCGGCGGAAGCGGATCCCGCGGGCGCGGCCGAGGCCGGCGGCACCGCCAGGTCCGCGCAGGCGGCGAACGGCGACGGCCGGGTGTTCTTCCGGGGCGCGGTGGCCGACGGCTCCTCGGCGGTCGCGGTGCAGGCGGCGGTCAGCAGGGCCACCGGCAGGAGCAGGGCGGCGAGGCGGCGCTTCACGGCACCTCCGCCACGACCGCCTGCTGCGGCACGAGCGCCGGATCGACGCCGGCGGCGACGGCCAGGTCCCGGGCCCGGGGGCCCTTGAGCAGCTTCGCGGCCGCGGCCGCCTCGGTCGGCCCGGTCCCGTACGACGGGCAGAGCCTCGCCAGTGTGCACGCGCCGCAGGCCGGCTTGCGGGCGTGACAGACCCGCCGGCCGTGGAAGATGATCCGGTGCGACAGCATCGTCCAGTCGCGCTTCGGGAACCGCGCGCCGACGGCGTGCTCGATCTTGACCGGGTCGGTCTCGGCGGTCAGCCGCCAGCGGTGCACCAGCCGCTGGAAGTGGGTGTCGACCGTGATGCCGGGGACGTCGAAGGCGTTGCCGAGGATGACGTTGGCGGTCTTGCGCCCGATCCCGGGCAGCGTCACCAGGTCGGCGAGCTTTCCCGGCACCCGCCCGCCGTACCGCTCGACGAGGGCCTGGCCCAGCTTGATCAGCGAGTCCGTCTTGTTCCGGTAGAAGCCGGTCGGCCGGATCAGTTCCTCCAGCTCCGCCCGGTCCGCCCCGGCGTAGTCCGCCGCCGTCGGGTAGCGGGCGAACAGCTTCGGCGTGACCTCGTTGACCTTCTTGTCCGTGCACTGCGCGGAGAGGATGGTGGCGACGGCCAACTCCAGCGGGTTGGCGTGGTCAAGCTCACAGTGCGCGTCAGGATGGGTGTCGGCCAGCATCCGGCCGATCTTCCGCGCGCGCCGGGTGCGGCCGAGATCGGTCTCGGTGGCTCGGGAGGGACTGGTGGTCACGACGGCCAGCCTACGTCGGACCGCCCGCGGACCGGCGGGTCCACGGGCGGCACGCCTAACCCTGCGTGATCCGGCCCCGGTCGCCTAACCCTGCGTGATCCGGCCCCGGTCGTCGAAGCGGGCGCCGGTCTCCGGGAAGTCGCTGCGGCTGAGCTGCCGGACCAGGCCGAGGCCCCGGTCGTCCGGGTCCATCGTCGGCTTGCCGATCGAGTTCATGTACGTCGAGGTGAACGACCCGCCGGCCCAACTGCCGTCCGGGTTGAGCGACACCTTGAGGACGCCACCCCAGCCGAGCCGGCCGTTGCCGCTCAACTGGTTGCCGCCGCCGGCGAAGTTGCCGAGGCTGTACGCGATCAACCGGCCCTTGTAGAACTCCATGCCGCGCAGCACGTGCGGGCCGTGCCCGACGATCAGGTCCGCCCCGGCGTCGATCATGGCGTGCGAGAACCTGACCGGATCGCCCCGGTTCTCACCCAGGAACATCTCCGTGCCGGGCCGCACCCGGGTCTTGTCGGCGCCCTCGCCGCCCATGTGCACCTGGACGACGACGAGGTCGGCCATGGTGGCCGCCTTCTTGATCACCTGCCGGGCGGCGGCGATGTCGACGAGGCTGTTGGACCAGACGTACGACGAGAAGCCGGCGACCGCGACCTTGACGCCCTCGACCTCGACGACCGTGATCTGGTCGGGCGCGCCGGTGTGCTGGAGGTCGTACTTCTCCAGCGCCCGCTGGGTGTTCTCGTACCCCTTGGGGCCGTAGTCGTAGCCGTGGTTGTTGGCCTGGTTGAGCAGCATGAAGCCGGCGTCGCGCAGGTGCGCGGCGTACTCCGGCGGGGCCCGGAACTGGAAGCAGCGGGTCGAGTTGGCCCCGCACTTGCCGGTGCCGGTGTCCACCGTCAGCGGCTCCTCCAGGTTGCCCATCACCAGGTCGGCCTTGAGCGCGCCCTTGACGGAGTCGAAGAAGCCCTTGCCCCCGTTGGGCGGGAGCCGGTTCGGGGCGTTGCCCATGATGATGTCGCCGGTGGCCGAGAGCGAGATGCGCTTCGCCTCGGCGGCCGGGGTGGTGGCGGCGGGAGTCGGGGAGCCGGTGGCGCCGGTGGCGCCGGTGGCGCCGCCCTCCGGCCCGGACTGCCAGACGGGGTCATCGCCGGACCCGGTGCAGCCGGCGGTGAGCAACGCGGTCAGTAGCACGCCGAGCGCGAGCGCGAGGCGGCGGCGCGGGCGGTTTCCGGAGCGGACGGAAGCGGACATCGAGCGCGACGCTACCTGTTATCAGGCGCGTGGACGATGACCGATCGGTCGGAGTTTCATCCCGCCCAACGGTCCGACCACGGGACGACCGTGCCGGCTCCACCGGCCAGCACTGCGGCGTGCACGGCCCGGGCGAGCGGCGCCCCCCAGGTCGAGCGCGGCCCGCCGTACGCGACGGGCGGGCCGTCGGCCGGGCACAGGACGGCGACCGCGTCGGTGGGCGTGCCGGTGGCGGTCAACCCCAGCTCGCGGATCGCCTGAGTCTTCGCCTCGGTCGCGGTGGCCACGGCGTTGACCAGCGCCGCGTCGCCGAGCCGGGCAGGCACCTGGACCACGATGTTGACCGTGCCGACCCGGGGCGTGGGGCACCCGGCCGGCTCGGGCTCCGCGGCGGCGGCCTGGACCGGGGTGCCCAGCCCGACGGTCGCCCAGACGTGCACGCCGCCGTCCGCGCGGGTGACCACCTCGGCGACGTCGACCCCCGTGAGCAGGCCGACGCCGGGCCCGTCCAGGCCCAGCTGGTCGGCCAGTTCGGCCAGGTGGTCGGCCGGGTCGTCCCGGTGGTACGACATCGGCACGGTCGCGTTGACGACCCAGTTCCGTACGCCGATGCCGCCGCCGAGCGGGGCGGAACTGACCGCCAGCAGCGGCCGGCCGGGGCGCCAGACGAGCAGCGGAACCTCCCGCCCGTCCTCGCGGCGGCTGGTCAGGGTCGGCTCGGTCAGCACGGGCCGACCCTACGTCCCGGTCCTCGGGGCGGGTGTGCAGGTCCCGGGGGATGGCGAGGATCAGGGGTGGACCTCTGATTACCGTTCACGTGCGCCTAGACTGGCCACGCGCGAGGGATCAGCGGACGGCGGAACCGACGGACGGTACGCGCAGGCGGAGGTGCGGGATGGACGAGGTACTGGCTCGCAGCGGGATCTTCCAGGGCGTCGACCCGGAGGCTGCCGAGGCGCTCGCCAAGGAGATGGAGACGCTCGAGGTTCGCAAGGGCGAGGTCATCTTCAACGAGGGCGAGCCCGGCGACAGTCTCTACATCGTCCTGGCCGGCAAGATCAAGCTCGGCCGTCGCGCGGCCGACGGGCGGCAGAACCTGATCTCCGTCATGGGCCCGTCCGACATGCTGGGCGAGCTGTCGCTCTTCGACCCCGGCCCGCGTACGGCGACCGCCACCGCGGTGACCGACACCCGGCTGGTCCGGCTGCGCAAGCAGGCGCTGCGGCCGTGGCTGAACAACCGGCCGGAGATCGCCGAGCAGCTGCTCCGGGTGCTGGCCCGCCGGCTGCGGCGGACGAACGACTCCCTGGCCGACCTGATCTTCACCGACGTGCCGGGCCGGGTCGCCAAGAACCTGCTCCAGATGGCCGGCCGGTTCGGCACCCGCGACGGCGGGGTGCTCCGGGTGACCCACGACCTGACCCAGGAGGAGATCGCCCAGCTCGTCGGCGCCTCCCGCGAGACGGTCAACAAGGCGCTGGCCGACTTCGCCTCCCGGGGCTGGCTGCGGCTGGACGGCAAGAGCATCATCATCCTCGACCCGGAGCGTCTGGCCCGCCGCGCCCGCGTCTGAGCCGCCGCGCGTCGCGCCCGGGCCCTCCGCGTCCGGGCCGGGCGCGGCGCTCTGCCGGGCGCAGAATCGCTGGACGGGGGCGGCCGGCGGGCGGGACGGTGGGGCGATGCTGGAACGTGTCGCCGTCCTCTCCGACGTCCACGGTGCGCTGCCCGCGCTGGAGGCCGTCCTGGCCGAGCCGGACGTGGCCGCCGCCGACCTGATCGTGCTCACCGGCGACATCGCCGCCGGCCCGCAGCCGGTCGAGGTGCTCGACCTGCTCGCCGGCCTGGGTGACCGCGCCTGCTGGGTGGGCGGCAACGCCGACCGGGAGCTGGTCGAGGCGCGGGCCGGCAAGCCGTGCCCCGTCGAGGTGTCCGAGTGGGCCGCCGGCCAGCTCCGCGACGACCAGGTCGCCCGCCTGGCGGCGCTTCCGCTGACGGTCACCCTGCCGGTCGCCGGGCTGGGCGACGTCCTCTTCTGCCACGCCACCCCTCGCGACGACGAGGAGGTGGTCCTCGTCGACACCCGGATGTCCCGGTGGGCGGAGGTCTTCGCCGGCCTCCCGGCCGAGGTCACCACGGTGGTCTGCGGCCACACCCACATGCCGTTCACCCGGCTGGTCGACCGCCGGCTGGTGGTGAACCCGGGCAGCATCGGGATGCCGTACGGCGGGGCGGGCGCGTGGTGGGCGCTGCTCGGGCCCGGGGTGCAGTTGCGGCGTACCCCGTTCGACGTGGACGCGGCGTGCGCCCGGGTCGCCGCGGAGTCGGCCTACCCCGACGCCGCCGCCTGGGCCGACGAGTACCTGCGTTCCCGGCACAGCGACGCCGACGCGCTGGCCGTCTTCGGCCCTCGCGACGGCCGCTGACCTGGCCGGCGGGCTGACCGCTGACCTGGCCGGCGGGCTGACCGCTGACCTGGCCGGCGGGCTGACCAGCGGGCTCGACCGTGTCTCACTCGCGCGCTGTGGAGCTGCCCCGCGCACGCTCCCGCCCGAGGGGCGAGGCGCGCCGGACCTGCGACTCGGGGCGCGGCGAGCCGAGGCGGAGTGGGCCGTCCGCGGTTGCCCCGTCCGTGCGGGCAGCTCCACAGCGCCGCCGACAGCCGCCGCCGGGTGGCGGGAGATCGTCATTGGCCTCGACGCCGTCCGTGCGGGCAGCTCCACAGCGCCGCCGACAGCCACCCGGCCCCGGCCGCGAAGCGGCGGCGGGCGCGAAACGGCGGCGGGCGGGGCGAAAAAGTCAGGCTTGACTGTTTGTTTTTCGCGGGAGCACGCTGTCCCCGTGCCCACCGCATCGACCCGCGTCGCTCAACAGGAGCGCAGCCGCGCCACCCGGGCCCGGCTCCTGGAGGCGACCGTCGAGTGCCTGGTCGAGCACGGCTGGGCCGGCACGACCACCACCGTCGTGGCCGCCCGGGCCGGCGTCTCCCGGGGCGCCCAGCTGCACCACTACCCCACCAAGGCCGCCCTGGTCACCGCCGCCGTCACGCACCTGACCGAGCGTCGGGCGGCGGAGCTGCGCGCCGAGGCGGAGGCGCTGCCCGCCGGCCCGCAGCGGCTCGACGGGGTGATCGACCTGCTCGGCGCGGCGTTCACGGGGCCGCTGTTCGTCGCGGCGCTGGAGCTGTGGGTCGCCGCCCGCACCGATTCGGAGCTGCGGGCGGCCCTGGTCCCGCTGGAGGCCCGGGTGGGCCGGGAGATGCACCGGCTGACCGTGGCGCTGCTCGGCGTCGACGAGCGCCGCCCCGGCGTCCGGGAGGCCGTGCAGGCCACCCTCGACCTGCTGCGGGGGCTCGGGGTGGCGAACCTGCTCAGCGACGACTCCACCCGGCGCACCGCCCTGCTCGCCACCTGGAAACGACAGCTCGCCACCCTGCTCGCCCCCTGACCGGCCCGCCCTGGAGGCACCATGGTCGACGACCGCACCGACCTGCTCACGGAGCTGCTCACGGACCTGACGGCCGAGTCCGAGCAGCTGGACGCCCTGGTCGGCCCGCTGCCGCCGGAGAGCTGGGCGCGCCCGACCCCGGCCCCCGGCTGGACCGTCGCCCACCAGATCGCGCACCTGGCCTGGACCGACCACGTCACCCGGCTCGCGGCCACCGACGTCGAGGCGTTCCTCGCCTCGGCGGCCTCGGCCCCGGACGTGACCCGGCTCGTCGAGAGCGGCGCGCAGGCGTTCCTGGCCCCGCCGGCGGAGCTGCTGGGCACGCCGTCGGGGGTGACCGCGTGACCGGGCCGCTGCGGGTCGGCAACGCGTCCGGCTTCTACGGCGACCGGTTCAGCGCCTGGCGGGAGATGCTGGACGGCGGCGAGCTGGACGTGCTGACCGGCGACTACCTGGCCGAGCTGACCATGCTGATCCTGGGCCGGGACCGGGTGCGCGACCCGGGCCTCGGCTACGCGCGGACGTTCCTGCGGCAGCTGGAGGGCTGCCTCAGCACGGCGCTGGAGCGCGGGGTGCGGATCGTGACCAACGCCGGCGGCCTGAACCCCGCCGGGCTGGCCGCCGCGATCGGCGCGCTCGCCGACCGGCTCGGCCTCACCGCCCGGATCGGGTACGTCGAGGGCGACGCCCTCGACCGCCCGGACGCGCTGACCGCGAACGCGTACCTCGGGGCGTTCGGGATCGCCGCCTGCCTCGACGCCGGGGCGGACGTCGTGGTCACCGGCCGGGTCACCGACGCGTCCCTGGCGGTCGGCCCGGCGATCGCCCGGTTCGGCTGGGGCCGGGGCGACCTGGACGCGCTCGCCGGCGCGACCGTCGCGGGTCACCTGATCGAGTGCGGGGCGCAGGTCACGGGCGGCAACTTCAGCTTCTTCACCGAGCTGCCGGACGGCGGCCACCGCCCCGGCTTCCCCGTCGCCGAGATCCACCCGGACGGCTCGGCGGTGCTCACCAAGCACCCCGGCACCGGGGGTGCGGTCACCGTCGAGACGGTCACCGCCCAGCTCCTGTACGAGGTGGGCGGCCCGGAGTACCTGGGGCCGGACGTGGTGGCCCGGCTGGACACCGTCGAACTGAGCGCGGACGGCCCGGACCGGGTACGGGTCGCCGGGGTCCGGGGCGCGCCGCCGCCGGCCACGCTCAAGGTCGGGGTCACCAGCCTCGGCGGGTTCCGCAACTCGATGACGTTCGTCCTGTGCGGGCTGGACGTCCCGGCGAAGGCGGAGCTGGTCCGGGGCCAGCTGGAGGCGGCGGTCGGCAAGGACGGGCTGGAGTTCACGCTGGCCCGCACCGACCACCCGGACGCGGTCGACACGGAGACGGCGAGCGCGCTGCTGCACGTACACCTACGCGACGGCGACCGGGCGCGGGCCGGGCGGGCCTTCTCGGCCGCCGCGGTGGAGCTGGCCCTGGCCTCGTACCCGGGCTGCACGCTGACCACCCCGCCCGGCGACGCCACCCCGTACGGGGTGTTCACCGCCGACGCCGTGCCGCAGGAGGCGGTCGAGCACGTGGCGGTGTTGCCGTCGGGCGAGCGGGTCGTGATCGCTCCCCCGCCGGTGACCCGACCGCCGGCGGCTCCCGAGCCGGCGGAGCCGCCGACCGGAGGCGCCGCGCCGGGGGCCACCCGGCGGGGGGCGCTCGGCGAGCTGGTGGGGGCGCGGTCGGGGGACAAGGGCGGGGACGCCAACCTCGGCGTCTGGGCGCGCACCGACGCGACCTGGGCCTGGCTGCGCGGCTGGCTCACCGTGGAACGGCTGGCCGAGCTGCTGCCGGAGACCGCCCCGCTGACCGTCGAGCGGTACGAGCTGCCGAACCTGCGCGCGGTCAACTTCGTGATCCGCGGGCTGCTCGGGCCGGGGGTGGCCGGGTCCACCCGGTTCGACCCGCAGGCCAAGGCGCTCGGCGAGCTGCTGCGTGCCCGGGTGGTCGACCTGCCGGCCGGCCTGACCGCCGGGGGTGCCGCGTGACCATCGTCGACACGCCGGAGCGGCGGCAGCTGCGGGAGCTGACCCGGGCGTTCGTGACCCGGGAGGTGCTGCCCCACCTGGACGACTGGGAGCGGGCCGGCGAGGTGCCCCGGCAGCTGCACGCCACCGCCGCGAAGCTGGGCCTGCTCGGCATCGGGTTCCCCGAGTCCGTGGGCGGCAGCGGCGGCTTGGCGGGCAACCGCACCCACGCCCGTCCCCCGACGGCGACCACTACATGTTGGCATCCTCCCCCGCCTAGAGGCGGGGGATTCCCACCCTCGCGGGTTGGGGTTCCTGGTTCACCGCAGACTGCGCGGAAGGAGGTCCTTCGTGTCTGACGTCCGCTCCGCAGGCGTTTTGTGTCTCGGCCAGCCCGGCCGCGACGGCGATGTTCTTGGCGGCGTTGACGTCCCGGTGATGCCGGGTGCCGCACCTCGGACACGGCCAGTGGCGTGTGCCGAGGGAGAGGGTGGCGAGCAGGCGCCCGCACGCCGAGCAGGTTTTCGACGACGGGTACCAGCGGTCCACGACGGCGAGGGTGCGGCCGTCGCGGTGCGCCTTGTAGGTGAGCAGGTTACGGAACTCGGCCCAGCCGGTGCGGGAGATGGATCTGGCCAGGGAGCGGTTGGCGGAGCCCTTCTGTTTGCGGGCCATGATCCGCTGGTAGCGCCTCAACCGGCGCTCCCGGCGTTCCATGTGCCTCGGGTGGGGGATGCGTTCGCCGGTGGACAGCACCGCGAAGTCGGTCAGGCCGAGGTCCCCCAGCGACAGATTTCCGCCGCGCAGGCGGAACCCCGACCGGGTGAAACTGGCGGACTGGCGGCCGTGCCGGGACTTGTACCGCGGATACCGGGCCCGCTTGGCGAAGAACGCGGTCATGGCGGTGTGCTGGTGCCGCAGGGTCTGCTGCAACGGCACCGACGACACCTCGGCCAGGAACGCCAGATCCGGCTGCTTCTTCATCTCCGTCAACGCCCGATCCGTCTCCGGATAGGACGTGGACTTCCGCTCGGTGCGCCAGCGGGCGTGACGGGCGGCGAGAGTGCGGTTCCAGACGACACGTACACACCCGAAGGTGCGGTTCAGCACCGCCGCCTGCTCCGGGGTCGGATACGCCCGACACCTGTACGCCGTCCGCACAGGACCCATCCAACCAGAAAGGACAGACAATAGTGGCTGACAACGCGTCCGCCATTCCTCCCCGCCCTGAAGGACGGGGCATCCTGGCGGTAGTCCGGTGATCGTCGCGAAGGGGATGGGCCTGTGACCACCCTCGTCAGCGCCGTCGACCCGGCCGCGCCCGCCTTCCGGGCCAACCGGGAGGCGCTGCTGGACCGCCTCGCCGAGCTGGAGGCGGCGCTCGACCAGGCCCGCGCGGGCGGCGGCGAGAAGTACGTGACCCGCCACCACGCCCGGGGCAGGCTGCTGCCCCGGGAGCGGATCGAGCTGCTGCTCGACCCGGACAGCCCGTTCCTGGAGCTGTCGCCGGTCGCCGCGTACGGCACGGACTTCCCCGTCGGGGCCAGCGTGGTGACCGGGATCGGCGTCGTCGAGGGCGTGGAGTGCCTGGTCGTCGCCAACGACCCGACGGTACGCGGCGGCGCGGTGAACCCGTGGTCGCTCGCCAAGACCCGGCGGGCCGGCGAGATCGCCCTGGCGAACCGGCTGCCCATGATCAACCTGGTGGAGAGCGCCGGCGCCGACCTGCCCACCCAGGCGGAGATCTTCATCCCGGGCGGCCGGGTGTTCCGCGACCTGACCCGGCTCTCGGCCGCGAGGATCCCCACGGTCAGCGTGGTGTTCGGCAACGCCACGGCCGGCGGCGCGTACGTGCCGGGGATGTCGGACCAGGTGGTGATGATCCGGGAACGGTCGCAGGTCTACCTGGCCGGGCCACCGCTGGTGAAGATGGCCACCGGCGAGGTCACCGACGACGAGTCCCTCGGCGGGGCGGCCATGCACGCCACGAGGTCCGGCCTGGCCGACTTCCTCGCGTCCGACGAGCGGGACGCGATCCGGCTGGCCCGCCGGTGCGTACGCCGGCTCAACCGGCGCAGGCAGGGCCCGCCGCCGCGCACCCCGCTGCCCGCCCCACCCAGGTACGACCCGGAGGAGCTGCTCGGGATCGTCAGCGCCGACCTGAAGGTGCCGTTCGACCCGCGCGAGGTGCTGGCCCGGGTGCTGGACGGCAGCGAGTTCGACGAGTTCAAGCCCGGCTACGGCAGCGCGCTGGTCACGGGGTGGGGCGAGCTGCACGGGTACCCGGTCGGGGTGCTCGCCAACGCCCGGGGCGTGCTGTTCAGCGAGGAGGCGCAGAAGGCGGCCCAGTTCATCCAGCTCGCCAACGCCGCCGACACCCCGCTGGTCTTCCTCCAGAACACCACCGGCTACATGGTCGGCACCGAGTACGAGCAGCGCGGCATCATCAAGCACGGCGCCCTGATGATCAACGCGGTGTCGAACTCCACGGTGCCGCACCTGACGGTCAACCTCGGCGCCTCGTACGGGGCCGGCAACTACGGGATGTGCGGCCGGGCGTACGAGCCGAGGTTCCTGTTCACCTGGCCGAACGCGAAGTCGGCGGTGATGGGGCCGGCGCAGCTCGCCGGGGTGCTGTCGATCGTCGCCCGGCAGGCCGCGCAGGCCCGGGGGCGGGAGTACGACGAGGACTCCGACGCCGCGATGCGGGCGATGGTGGAGCAGCAGATCGAGTCGCAGTCCGGTGCGCTGTTCCTCTCCGGGCGGCTCTACGACGACGGGGTGATCGACCCCCGGGACACCCGCACCGTCCTCGGGCTCTGCCTGTCGGCGGTGCACAACGCACCGGTCCGGGGCGCCGAGGGCTTCGGCGTCTTCCGGATGTAGGGGGCTACCTGTGAGCGCGAGGAACGCAGCGAAGCGGAGTCCCGCAGTCGCGAACGAAAGGCGGGCTCAGTGATCACGCGACTGCTGGTCGCCAACCGGGGGGAGATCGCCCGGCGCGTCTTCGCCACCTGCCGGGCGCTCGGCGTCGAGACGGTCGCCGTGTACTCGGACGCCGACGCCGACGCGCTCCACGTCGCCGAGGCCGACCGGGCGGTCCGGCTGCCGGGGAACAGCCCGGCCGAGACGTACCTGCGGATCGACCTGGTGCTCGACGCGGCCCGCCGGTCCGGCGCGGACGCCGTGCACCCGGGCTACGGCTTCCTCGCCGAGAACGCGGCGTTCGCCACGGCGGTGACCGACGCGGGGCTGACGTGGGTCGGGCCGCCCGCCAAGGCGATCGCCGCGATGGGCGACAAGGTCGAGGCGAAGGCGCTGCTCGCCGAGGCGGGCGTGCCGATGCTGCCGACCTGGACGGAGGCCGACCGGATCGCGGAGTTCCCGGTGCTGGTGAAGGCGGCGGCGGGCGGCGGCGGGCGGGGCATGCGGATCGTCCGGGACGCGGCCGGCCTGGCCGAGGACCTGGCCTCCGCCCGCCGGGAGGCGGCTGCGGCGTTCGGCGACGGCACGGTCTTCGTCGAGCGGTACGTCGAGCGGGGCCGGCACGTCGAGGTGCAGATCCTCGGCGACGCGCACGGCACGGTGCTCGCCCTCGGTGAGCGGGACTGCTCGATCCAGCGCCGGCACCAGAAGATCGTCGAGGAGGCCCCGGCGATCCTGCCCGACGGGGTGCGGACGCGGCTGCACGAGGCGGCGGTCGCGGCCGGCCGGGCGGTCGGCTACGTCGGGGCCGGGACGGTGGAGTTCCTGCTCGCCCCGACCGGGGAGTTCTTCTTCCTGGAGATGAACACCCGGCTCCAGGTCGAGCACCCGGTCACCGAGGCGGTCACCGGCCTGGACCTGGTCCGGCTGCAACTGCTGGTCGCCGAGGGCGCGCCGCTGCCGCTGGCGGCGACCCCGCCGGCCACCGGCCACGCGATCGAGGTACGCCTCTGCGCCGAGGACCCGGCCCACGGCTTCCGGCCCGCCACGGGAATCCTGCACCGGTTCGCCGTCCCCGGGGTGTCCGGCGAGTTCGCCCCGACCCGGGGGCTGCGCCTGGACTCCGGGGTGACGGACGGTTCGACGGTGAGCGTGCACTACGACTCGATGCTCGCCAAGCTGGTCGCCTGGGCGCCGACCCGGGCCGAGGCGGCCCGGGTCCTCGCGGGCGCGCTGGCCCGCGCCGAGCTGCACGGCGTGGCCACGAACCGCGACCTGCTGGTCCGGGTGCTGCGCGGCCCCGAGTTCGGCGCGGCGCGGGTCGACACCGGCTTCCTCGACCGGCACCCGGAGGTCTTCGCCCCGCTGGTGCCGGCGGACGGGGTGCCGCTGGCCGCCCTGGCCGCCGCGCTCGCCGCGGCGGCGGCCCGCCGGGCGGCGGCGACCGTGCTCGCCAGCCTCCCCTCCGGCTGGCGGAACGTGCCGGCGTTCCCGCAGGTCGCCCGCTACGCGGGGCCGGGCGGCGAGATCGAGGTGCGGTACCGGCTGGACCGGACGGGGGCGCTGGCCGGCTGGTCCACCGACCCGGCGACGGAGCGGACGGTGGCGCTGGTCGAGGCCGCCCCGGACGGGGTCGTGCTCGACGTCGACGGCGTACGGCAGGCGTACCGCGTGTCCCGGGTGGGGTCGGCGGTGTTCGTGGACGGCCCGGACGGGTCGACGGCCCTGGCGGAGCTGCCGCGCTTCCCGCCGCCGGCCGCGGAGCTGGCCGCCGGCTCGCTGCTCGCGCCGCTGCCCGGCGCGGTCGCCCGGGTGCACGTCGAGGTCGGCCAGCGGGTCGCGGCCGGCGACGCCCTGCTGACCCTGGAGGCGATGAAGCTGGAGCACCCCGTGCTCGCGCCGGCCGACGGCGTGGTCGCCGACCTGCCGGTGCCGGCCGGCGGCCAGGTCGAGGCCGGCACCGTGCTGGCCGTGGTCAACCCCGTCGAGGAGGCCCCCGCATGAACTTCGACCTCACGCCCGAGCAGGAGCAGCTGCGCGACGCCGTCCGCGCGCTGGGCCGGCGGTACGGCCACGGCTACTTCGTCGGCAAGGCCAAGGCCGGCGAGCACACCACCGAGCTGTGGGACGAGGCCGGCCGGCTTGGCTACCTCGGGGTCAACATCCCCACCGAGTACGGCGGCGGGGGCGGCGGCATCACCGAGCTGGCCCTCGTCTGCGAGGAGCTGGCCGCGGCCGGCTGCCCGCTGCTGCTGCTGGTGGTCTCCCCCGCCATCGCCGGCACGGTGCTCGCCAGGAACGGCACCGACGAGCAGCGCAAACGCTTCCTGCCCGGCCTCGCCGACGGGTCGACGAAGATCGTCTTCGCGATCACCGAGCCGGAGGCGGGGTCGAACTTCCACCGGCTCGGCACGGTGGCCCGGCGCGACGGCGACGACTGGGTGCTGTCCGGCCGCAAGTGCTTCATCTCGGGCGTCGACGAGGCGCGGTACGTGCTGGTCGTGGCGCGGGTCGCCGTCGGAGACGGAAGCTCAGCGGAGGCCGCGCCGCGCAAACTCAAGCCGGCGCTGTTCGTCGTGCCGACCGACGCGCCGGGGTTGACCCGCTCCAAGCTGGACATGGAGATCGTCTCCCCGGAGCATCAGTTCCTGCTCTACCTGGACGACGTGCGGGTGCCCGCCGACGCGCTGGTCGGCGGGTCGCTGGACGCCGGCCTGCCGGCGCTCTTCTCCGGCCTCAACCCGGAGCGGGTCACCGTCGCCGCGATGGGCGCCGGCACCGGCCGGTACGCCATCGAGCGGGCGTCGGAGTACACGGCGACCCGCCGGGTCTGGGGCGGCCGGAGCATCGGCTCGCACCAGGGGGTGGCCCACCCGCTGGCACATGCGGCGGTGCAGGTGGAACTGGCCCGCCTGATGATCTACAAGGCGGCGAGCCTGTACGACGCCGGCCGGGACCTGGAGGCCGGGGTCTCCGCCAACATGGCCAAGTACGCGGCCGGCGAGGCGGCGGCGCTGGCCGTGGACACCGCCGTGCAGGTGCTGGGCGGGGCCGGCATGACCACCGAGTACGGGGTGGCCACCCTGCTCGGCGGGGTACGCGCCGGCCGGATCGCCCCGGTGAGCCGCGAGATGATCCTCAACTTCGTCGCCCAGCACGTCCTCGGGCAGGAGAAGTCGTACTAGGCGGTGGTGCGGCAGCCGGCGTCGATGCGGTGCACGGGGCGTACGCGCCGGCCCAGCGCCTCCAGCAGCGAGTCCTCCACGTGGAAGTCGTGGACGCGCAGCCGGTGTCGGGGCAGTTCCTCCTCGCTCGGGCAGAGCACCTGACCCTTCACCTGGTCGATCGGCACGTACCGGACGCCGCCGCGCTCCTGCAGGAGCACCAGGTTGACATCGTCCACGACCACCACGTGGCCGCGAACTTCCTCGATGGCGCCGGGAGCGGTCTCCACGGTGGTGACGGTCAGCGGCAGCACCGGCGTGGTGATCACCGGCAGTGCCGCCCACACGAGCATGGCGAGCACGGCGGCCTCGGTGATCGAGGCGAGCGGCCGGATCACCGCCCCGGGCAGCGGCCCGGCGATGGCGGGCGCCAGCACCGGCGGCGCGAGGAGCAGCGCCAGGACCAGGTACTCCCGCTGGTGCCAGGCGTCCAGCAGGGTCGGCATCAGGAGGAAGAGGTACCCGCCGAGCAGGGCGGCGACGATCAGCACCCGGGCCGGCATCAGCTCGTGCAGCCGCTCCGGGCGGAGCTGGAACGCGGCGACGAACGCGGGCAGCAGCAGCGGCAGGTACAGCAGCTGCCACGTGACCAGCGCCAGCAGGAAGCTCGCCACCACGAACCAGGCCGGGGTGACATCGGCCCAGCGGGCGAACAGCGGGCGGCGGTGCCCCGGCAGCCGGTCGACGCTGACCCCGAGCACCGCGCCGAGGGCGAAGACGGCGACGAGGCCGGTGGAGAGCAGCCGGGCGGCCGTCGTGAGGAACCCGGCGAGCAGGTTGACCGGCCCGACGTTGGCGACCAGCAGCAGGGTGGTCTGAAGCTCGCCGCCGGCCTCCACGCCGAGCCGGAGCACCGAGAAGACGGCGGGCACGCCGACCACCGCCGTCCAGAAGGACTGGCTGGCCCGGGCCCGGCGCTCGTCCGTGGCGAATGCCGGGGCTGGTGGGGGCGCTGGCGGGTCCGCGTCCGCGCCGCTGCCGCCGGTGGCCGCCGGCGCTGTCATTTCCGGGGTGCCTTGTCGTCGAAGTCGACCAGCTTCGGCACGTTCAGCGTCGGCGGCTGGACCTTCGGCGTGCGCATCCACGGCCCGAGGGTTCGGTGGTACGCGGTGAGCCAGGGGCTGGTGACCCCCTGGCGCCCCTGCTGGTAGCTCTTGTCGAGGAAGAACGCGACGAGGTCGCGCAGCGCCGGGTCGCTGATCGGTACGCCGACGCCGATCTGCTCGCTCGTGCCGAAGGGCATGTCGACGATCGTGAACTCCTTCGGGTGCCGGGAGAGGAAGCCGGCGAGGATGGTCTCGTCGGAGCTGACCGCGTCGTACCGGCCCTGGAGGATGCCGTCGACGCAGTCGCCGACCTCCTTGACCACGAACACCCGGATCTGGTGCCTGCCCAGTTCGGCCTCGGTGGTCGAGCCGCCGCTGGTGCAGACCTTGTAGCGGGGGTCCCGCAGGTCCTCGATGGTGCGGATGTCGTCCTTGAGCCGGGTCGGGACCATCGCCTCCTGTGTGGTCACCAGGTACGGGCCGGCGAAGCTGACCAGCTTGGCGCGGTCCTCGGTCATCGAGAAGGTGGAGACGACCAGGTCGACGGAGCCGCCCTGGAGCGCGGGAATGCGATCCTCGGTGGACACCGGCACCCACTCGATGCGCCGGTCGCCCTCGTAGCCGAGCTGGCCGGCGATGTACCGGGCGATCTCGACGTCGAAGCCGGTGTACGTGCCGCCGTGCAGCTCGCTCATCAGCGGGCCGGTGGTCGAGACGCCGATCTTCAGCGTCGGCTGGCCGTAGATGTGCGTCTCGCGGAGCTTGTCGTTGACGGACGGTATCTCCGGCTCCTGCCGGCTGTCGCAGCCGGCGGCCGCGGCAAGGGTCAGGGTGAGGGCGACCGCCACGGTGGTGGCGACGGACCGGGCCCGGGACCGGGTGAGGAACTGGCTCATCGGCGACCTCGCTGACCAATCACCTGTGGAAAACCGAGAGTAGCGGTTCCGGGCTACCCTTGTGGTCGCGCGGCGGTCGCGCCGGTCGTTTGTGGACCTTCGGACACCGGCGGGTTGACAGGCGCGCCATCCTTGACGGGTGACTCGAATCCCTCGGCCCACCGCGCTCGCCGTGGCGGTCGCCGCGGCGCTGGCGGCGGCGTCCCTGGTGGTGACGCTGCTCGCGTGGCGCCCGAGCAGCATGGTCTCCGTGGTCCTCGCCCTGCTCTGCGTCCTGCTGGCGATGATCGCCGGAGTGGCGGCGACGGACGTCCGGCAGCGCCGCGAGGAGGCGGGCCGGGACACCGGCCCGGAGTCGACGAAGGGGCCGGGCCAACCGGTCAGCGGCGGCGTGGACGCCGACACCGTGGAGGCGCTGGACAGCCGGGACGCGCTGCGCGCGGTCGAGGAGCGCCGCCGCGCGAACGGGCTCAGCGACCGGTGAGGGTGGGCTCGTACAGCCGGTCGACCCCGCGCCCGGCCAGGCAACGGTAGGTCCGCTGCGGGTCGGACTCCGGCGGCGGCAGGACCTCCAGGTGCCAGCCGCTGGTGTACGGGATCCCGCTGGTCAGCCGGAACGTCACGGGATTGCAGACCTTGCGCACCGCCGGGTCGGCGGTCACCTCGTCGTGTCCCGCGCCGACCAGGGCGGCGGGCAGCTCGCCCTCGGCGTACGTCTCCCAGGTGTGCCGCCCGTCGCAGGGCAGCCGCGGCGCCTCGGCCCGGCTGCCGCGCACCCGGATCGGCCCGAAGCACTCCAGTTCGGCGGCGCAGAACGCGCCCGCCGGCAGGGCCTTCGCCCCCGGCGAGCCGGCCACGCACCCGGGCAGGGTGCCCCAGCGGGCGGCCGGGGAGGTGCCGGCCGCGCTGGCCACCGGCGTGGGCGTCGGCGTGACGGGCGCGGCGCCGCTCGCGACCCAGGCGCCGGCGCTGGCCGAGGCGGCCAGGGCGAGCACCCCGGCGCCGCCGAGGAACCACCGCCGCCGCCACCGCCGGCGCGGGGTGGGCACGGTGGGGTGGCCGTCCTCGACCGGGGGACGCGGCACCGGGCGGCCGGACTGGCCCGTGCCGTACAGGCCGCCGGACGTGGACGGGCTGCCGGTGCCGCTCGCCGACCCCGACGAGCCGCCGGAGGCCGGGCCGCCCGCCGTCGGACCGCCGGAGACCGGGGCGCCGCTGACGGGCGCGCTCACCGGGTCCAGCGGCAGGCCGGCGAGCAGCCCGCGCAGCTCCACCGCCGACGGTCGTTCCCCCGGGTCGTTGGACATGCCCCGGCGGAGCACGTCGACAAGTTCGTCCGGCACGCCGGGCAGCCCGGGGATCGGCTGGTGGAACATCTCCAGGACGGTGACCAGGCTGGGATTGCGATCGGACTGCCAGCGCGGCGGCCGGCCGTGCATCACCGCGTAGAGGGTGGCGCAGAGCGCGTAGATGTCCACCGCGGGCGACGGCGGGCTGTGGTTGAACATCTCGGGCGGCGCGTACGCCGGGGTCAGCACCTCCAGGGTCACCGACGCGTCGCGCACCTCGGCCAGCACGGCGAGCCCGAAGTCGGCCAGCACCGCCGGGTTGAACTGGGAGTACAGGATGTTGGCGGGCTTGACGTCGCGGTGCAGCACCCCGTTCGCGTGGGAGTGGGCCAGCGCGTCGGCGATCTTCACCCCGAGGTCGCGGGTCTCCGCCGGGCCCAGCGGCGAGGTGCGCATCCGCTCGGCGTACGACCCGTCGCAGAGTTCCATGATCAGGTACGGGTGCCGGTCGACGGTGACCCCGACGTCGAACAGGTCCACGACGTGCGGGTGGGACGACATCTTCCCGGCGGCCCGCGCCTCGCGCAGGAACCTGGCCTGGTCGCGCTCGTTGTCGAGCGTGCGATTCTCGATCTTGACCGCGACCTCACGCCCCACGGAGATCTGGGTGGCGCGGTAGACGGTGGCATGACCACCCCGGGCAAAGACCTGCAAATCGGTCAGACCAGGCACAATGGGCAGCCGCAGGGCGCCGGGCGGGGTGTCGGTCACGGCTCGAAAATACCCAATCAGCCCGGGAACTCAGTGGTCCGCATTCGCGGGCGGACCGGCCGGCACCGCGGCGCGGCGGGCGTCCCAGCGCAACGCGAGGGCGGTGGCCAGCGCCCCGACGCCCTCCCAGGCGGCCACCGCCAGGAACCCGGCCGGTGCCACCTCGGCCAGCACCACGATGGTGAAGACGACACACGCGACCAACCGGAAGAAAACCGCGAACCGGTAGAACGGCCGCCACTCGGTGGCCGTCGCCAGCAGGTAGTAGACCCCCATGTTGAACGACGCCATGGCGGACGCGGTCAGGAACGTGCCCGTGTAGTCGCCGGCCGCGCGGCGATCCGGCACCTCGAAGCCGAGCAGCCGCAGCTGCGCCTCGGGCCAGAGCAGCCCGAGCGCGCCCATCAGCAGCGCCAGGACGCCGAAGACCGCGATCGTCCAGCCGGCGCTGGAGCGCGGCAGCCTCATCACGTCCTCCCGGTGTCCGGCACGGGCCACCGCAGCGGACGCCGTGGCGGACCTGACACGGTAACGGCTGCGAAGGATGTCCGCATCGGCGGAACCGGCAGACTCAGGACGCGGCGCGCCCGCCCGGGTCGGCCGTCGCCGCCAGCCGGTCCCGCAGCGCGTCCGCCGCGGCCCGCTCGCTGCGCTGCTCCGTCGCGTACGCCAGGCGGACCGCCTCGTCCACGCTCGCCAGCGCCTCGGCGAAGCGGCCGTCGGCGGCGAGCGCCTCGGCCAGCACGCTCGCCGCGATCACCTGGCTGCGCACGTCCTCGGCCGGGGCCGCGACGGCCCGCCGGGCCCAGTCGAGGGCCTGCTCGCGCTGGCCGTGCGCGAGCAGCGCCTCGGCGTACCGGGCCATGGTCTGGCGGCGGGAGAAGAGCATCGACGGCGCGTTGGCGGCGGCGGTGGCCACCGGGGCCAGCAGCCCGACGGCGGTGGCCGGGTCACCGGCGGCCAGCCGGGCGGTGGCCAGCAGCACCCGCGGGCCCACCTGGACGGGCGCCTGCGGGTTGTGCGGCTCGACGGCGGTCAGCACCGCCCGGGCCGCCCGCTCGGCCGTGGAGTGGTCGCCCAGGTCCAGCGCCACGAAGCCGCGCAGCGTGCCGGCCATCCCGGTGAGCAGCGGGTGCGAGGTCCGCTCGGCGTACGACACCGCGTCGGTGAGCAGGTCGGCGGCGTGTTCCGGCTCGCCCAGCCCCCGGGCGACCGCCCCGCGCACCACCAGGGCGAAGCCCTGCCCCCAGTCGTCGGAGACCGCGGCGAAGTCCCGGTACGCCCGGCGGGCCGCCCGGTCGGCCTCGGCCAGCTCGCCCAGCTCGGCGGCGGCGAACGCCTCGACCGCGCGCAACGTGCCGACCGCCCACGCCTCGCCGACCCGCTCGCCGAACGGCAGGAACACCCGCGCCATCCGGCACGCCTCCCGCAGCCGGCCGGCGAGCAGCCGGGCGAACGCGGTGGTGCCGCGCAGCCACGCCCGCCCGTACGGGTCCTTCAGCTCGGCGAAGAGCCGGGCGGCCCGGCCGAGCACGGCGTCCGTACCGGCGAAGTCGCCCCGCGTGGTGGTGACCCAGGCCAGGTTCTGCAACGACCACGCCTGCCCGCGCCGGTCCTGCGACGTGAGGCTGACCTGGTACGACGCCGCGAGCCGGCTGCTCGCCTGGCTCAACCGGCCGGCGATGAAGTCGGCCATGCCGAGCCGGCGCATCGCCGAGGCGCGCAGGTTCGGCAGTTCGCCGGCCGTGGCCACCTGCAACGCCTCCTGCCAGCAGGTCGTCGCCCGGGCCTGGTCGCCCAGCGTCTGGTGGGCCTGCCCGGCCAGCAGCAGGGCGCTGGCCCGGGTGCCCGCCTCGTCCCCCGCGTTGGCGGCGATCTTCTCGGCGTACGCGAGCGCGTCGGCCGCCCGGCCGACCTGGAGCAGGGCGCGGGCGTGCAGCACCCGCAGCGCCGCCGGGACCGCGCCGCGGGCCAGCTCGGTGGCGCGCTCGGCGTACTCGACGGCGGCGGCCGGCTCCCCGGCCTGCAGCGAGCGGCGGGCGGCCCGGCCCAGCGCGGCCACCCCCAGCGGGCCGACCGTGCGGGCCGGCGCGTCCGGGCGCAGCTTCACGGCGTCGGCGAGGGCGGTCGCCCGCTCGACGTGCTCGGCGACGAACGCGTCCCGGGCGGCGTCGCCGAACCCGCCCGGGGCGGCCGGCCCGCCCGGCTCGCCGGGCGCCGCCCAGCGGGCCAGCGCGGCGTGCCGCTCGGCCAGCTCGGCCTTGCTCACCCCGGAGTACGCCGCCTCCCGCATCAGCGGGGTGGCGAAGGCGTACCCGGCACGGGTGCGGTGCAGCATCCGGCGTTGCAGCAGCTCCTCGACGGCCCGTTCGAGTTCGACGGCCACCACGGCGGCGGGCCGGCCGTCCCGCCCGGCTCGCTGCTCGCGCAGCGCCGTCAGGGCCCCGCCCGGTACGGTGTCGCCGACGACGGCGGCGTCCCGCAGCACCGACCGGGCGTCCGCCGGCAGCGCGTCGATGCGCGCCGCGAGCACGGCGGCGAGGTCGCGGGAGAGCAGCCGGCTGCCGAGCGAGCCGGGGGCGAGCCGCCAGGTGGCGCCACCCGACCCGCCCCGCTCCGGGCCGACGGTCAGCGCGCCCCGCTCCATCAGCAGGGTGACCAGCTCGGCCAGGTAGAACGGGTTGCCCTGGGCGGTGGCGAGCAGCCGGTCGGCGTCGGCCTGCGGCAGCTTCCCGCCACCGAGGTAGCTGGTGAGCAGCCGCGCCGCGTCGGCACCGCGCAGCGGGGGCAGGGCGTGCACCTCGGCCTCCGAGACCCGGGTGAGCGCCCCGGCCGTGCGGACCAGCTCGGGGCGGCCCAGCAGCAGCACCAGGACCGGCCCGGCGAGGCGGTTGAGGGTCAGCGCGAGCGCCTTGATGGTCTCGGCGGTCGCGTCGTGCAGGTCGTCGACGACGATCACCAGCGGCGCCTCGCCGGCCATGGCGGTGAGCAGGGCGGCCACCGCGTTCGGCACGGCCTCCGCGTCGGCGGGCGGCTGGGCGCCGGCCCACTCGCCCTGGTCGGCCGGGCCGGCGCCGGGCAGCTCGGCGTACCCGAGCAGGGCCAGCAGCTGGTCGGCGGCGACCGGCGCGGGGTCGTCGCGCAGCCGGCCGAGGCGCTGGTTGAGCCGGCGCAGGCGCTCCTCGACGGCCGGCCGGGTCAGCGCGGTGGCCGGGTCGTTGGGCAGGCCGACGGCGGCCCGGACCAGGTCGGCCAGCGGGGCGAGCCGGCGACGCTCGCCGAACGCGGCGCAGCGCACCGAGAGCACCCGGGCGCCGCTGTGCGCGGCGTACCGGCCGGCGCCGACGTCGTAGCCGGCGGCGAGCCGTTCCACCTCGGCGGCGAACCGGGACTTGCCGATCCCCGCCTCGGCGGTCATCAGCAGCACCCGCGGTTCCGCCCGGTCGATCACCTCGGCGAGCCGGCCGGCGACCCGGCCGATCTCGGTCTCCCGGCCGACGAACGGCGCCTCGTCGCCCAGGCCCGACCGGGTGCCCGGGGCGTCCAGCAGCCCGAGCAGCTCGTACGCCTCGACCGGCTCGCGCTTGCCCTTGAGACGCAACGGCCGCAACGCCCGCCAGGAGGCCACGTGCCGGGTGGCCGCCGAGGTGCGGGCGCCAGCGTAGACCGCGCCGACGGCGGCGGCGTCGGCGAGCCGGGCGGCGGTGTTCACCGTGTCGCCGATGACCGTGTACTCGATCGCCGCCTGGATGCCGGCGATCACGTCCCCGGTGTTCAGCCCGACCCGCAGGCCCAGCGGCGCGCCGCCGCCGCGCTCGTCGTCGAGCACCCGGCGCACCGCGCGCTGCATGGACAGCGCGGCGCGGACGGCCCGCTCGGCGTCGTCCTCGTGCGCGACCGGCGCGCCGAAGACCGCCATGATCCCGTCGCCGGTCAGCTTGTCGACGTGCCCGCCGAACGTCTTGACCGCGCCGGCGAGGGCGGCGAGCACCCGGTCGGTGACCGCGCCGACCCGTTCCGGGTCGAGGTCCTCGGACCAGGAGGTGAAGTCGGACAGGTCGCCGAAGAGCACGGTGACCACCCGCCGCTCGGCGGCGGGCAGGGTGGCGGCGGCCGGCAGGGCGGCGCCGCAGTTGTGGCAGAACCGGGCGCCGGGCACGGCGACCGTCCCGCACACCGGGCAGGTCACGGCCGCTCCACCCCGAGGTACTCCAGCTGGGCCCGCACCGACCACTCGGCGGCCCACCAGAGCGAACGGTCCACGTCGGCGTACACCTTGGCCACCACCTCGCCGGCCGTGGTCGCCCCCTCGGCGACGGCCTGCCGGACCTGGTCGAGCCGGGCCCGGCGGTGGGCGAGGTAGAACTCGGCGGCGACGCCGCAGTCGGCCAGCGCCGGGCCGTGCCCGGGCAGCGCCGGCACCCCCCGGTACGTCGAGAGCAGCTCCAGGCTGGCCAGATAGTCGCCGAGGTGGCCGTCGGGGTGGGCCACCACGGTGGTGCCCCGGCCCAGGATCGTGTCGCCGGTCAGCACGACCCGCTCGTCGCCGCGCGCGACCAGGAAGCAGACCGAGTCGGCGGTGTGCCCGGGGGCGGGAACCGCGGTGACGGCGAGGCCGGCCTGGTCGAGCGGGGCGTTCGCGTCGAGCGGCGCGCCGCCGTGGCAGTGCGCGGGGTCGACGGCCCGCACGGGCGCGCCGCCGAGCAGCTCGCGCAGCCGGGGCGAGCCCTCGGTGTGGTCCGGGTGCCCGTGGGTGATCAGCACCGCGGCGACCGGGCCGTGCGCCGCGATCGCGGCCAGGTGGCCGTCGTCGGCGGGCCCCGGGTCGACCACGACCGCCGGCTCGCCGGGCCCGGACCGCAGCACCCAGGTGTTGGTGCCGTCGAGGGTCATCGGTCCCGGGTTTGGCGCGCGCAGCAGCGTCACCCACTCCGGCAGCTGGTCAGCCAGCGCCGCCACGGCTCCCGTGATGTGCCCGGTCATGCCAGCGATCGTACGACCCCGACCGCCACTCCCCGCGATCTTGCAGTTCCGGCCCCTGGTATGTGCCCGTTCACGGCTTTCGCCCGGGCCGCCACCGCAGGACCGCGGGGCACGGGACGGGAATCAGGCGACCTCGACGATCAGTTCGAGCTCGACCGGGGCGTCCAGGGGGAGCTCGGCGACGCCGACCGCGGAGCGGGCGTGCCGGCCGGCCTCGCCGAAGACGGCCCCGAACAGGTCGGACGCGCCGTTGATCACGGCCGGCTGGCCGGTGAACCCGGGCGCGCTCGCGACGAAGCCGGCCACCTTGACGATCTTGACCACGTTCTCCAGGCCGACCAGCGCGTCCACGGCGGCGAGGGCGTTCAACGCGCACCGCGCGGCCAGGTCCTTGGCCTGCTCGGCGGAGACCCCGGCGCCGACCTTGCCGGTGGCGAGCAGCTTGCCCTGCGCCATCGGCAGCTGACCGGAGACGTAGACGTGCTGCCCGGACTGGACGGCCGGCACGTAGCTGGCCACCGGGGGCACCACCTCGGGCAGTTCGAGCCCGAGTTCGGCGAGCTTCGCGTGCGGTCCGTTACTCATGCCGCCACCTCGCTCCGCTCGGCGTCGTCATGAGCTGACTTCGCGCCGGACCTGATGATTCGCTCACTCCGCTCGCTCATGCCCGCCACCTCGCTTCGTCCGCTCGTGCCGCTCATGCCTTCGGCCGCTTCAGGTACGCGACGAGCTGTTCCGGGTTGGGACCGGGGACCACGGAGACGAGTTCCCAGCCGTCCTCACCCCAGTTGTCGAGGATCTGCTTGGTCGCGTGGACCAGCAGCGGGACGGTGGCGTATTCCCACTTCTGCATCGGCGCAGGGCTCCCTAGGAGGCGACGAGTTACCGGGCACAGCCTACGATCCGGCGCCCGCCGTCCGACGCGGGACGCCGCTCACCGGGCGGCCGGTGGTTCCCCGCAGGCACCCTCGTGGTCGTACGGCTGGGGACAGCGGGACCGGTCCGGCATCAGCAGGTCGCAGAAGACGCGGTGGCGGTTGTTCTGGTCGTCGGCGGTGGAGACGGTGGTCTCCCCGGCGTCCAGCTCGCGCAGGAAGCCCAGCGAGACCGCGACCGTGCCGGCCAGCGCGGTGGCCGCCGCCAGGTCCGCGACCCGGATCGGCAGGTGGATGACGTAGCCGGGCCCCTCGTCGTCCGTGGACCGCTCGGCCGGTCGGCTCAGCACGCGCAGCGCCTCGCCCTGGTCGGCGAACCGCCGGTACGACCGCTCGTTGACCGGGTACGACCGCTCGGCCGGCTGGCCGGTGGCCGGGCCCTCCTCGTCGACGGAGGGGGTGCGCCGGCTCCGGCTGGCGCTACCGACGGGTGGAAACTGGGCTCGGGAGATGTTGTCCGTGTCGCGCATGCACTGCCTCCGGCCTCTCGCCTGATCAGGTCGCCATCAGGCTCGGACCATCCGTCCGGTCCGCACCCGCACGCCGGCCACAACGTAGGACCGATGCCGGACCGGAACAACAGGGCGCGCATGGAAGGCTACGCGAAGTCACATATGTGACACTTCGCCAGTCCGGCACCCGACGGCACCGGGCGCGCTCGCGCGATCCACCGTCGGCGCGGCCGGCCCGGGGACCACCCCGGGCGGCGGTTCACCGCTACCCTTCCCGTCGAAGGGGCGCGCAGGACGGCCCCCTTCGTCCGACCAGCCCGTCGCGTCCGGTGCGGACGTCGACGCGCCGCACCCCCGGGGGACCGACATGACCCAACCACCCAACGGCGGCGCCACCGGATCGCCCGGCGACCCGCCCATCGGCGACCGCGCCCCGGAACCGTTCGGCAGCCCGGTTCCCCCGGCTCCGCCGGGCGCTCCCGCGGGCTCCCCGGTTCCCCCCGGTCCGCCGGGCACCTTCCCGGGCGGCCCGGTCGCCCCGGGTCCCGCCGCCCCCCACCCGGCCGCTCCGGGCTTCGGCGGCGCCCCGGCCATCCACGGTGGTCAGCCGTCCCCCGGCCCGGTTCACGCGCCACCGCCCGCCGGGCCGTTCGCCGCGCCGCCGCCCGGCGCCCCGGTCCACGCGCCACCGCCCGCCGGGCCGCAGCCGGGTGCCCTACTGCCTGGCGCGCCCCAGCCCGGCGGGCCGCAGCTCAACGCGCCCCAGCCCGGCGGGCCCCAGGCGGGCTTTCCCCAGGCGGGCTTTCCCCAGGCGGGCCCGCCGCAGCCCGGCGCGCCGGGAGCCGTGCCGCCGGGATACCCGCCGTACCCGGCACCGGCACCGGCCCAGCCGCGGAAGAAGCGGGCTGTGCTCATCGCCTCGATCGTGCTCGCCCTGGCCGTCGTGCTCTGCGGCGGCGGGGGCGTCGCCGCGTTCCTGACCCTGCGCACCGTCGAGAGCGGGGAGGGCGCGAAGGAGCCGACCGCCGCGGTGCAGAACTTCCTCGCCGCCGTCTACCAGGAGCGGGACGCGAAGAAGGCGGCCGGCCACGTCTGCTCCGCCGCGCGGGACGACAAGCAGATCGCGGCGAAGGTGGCCGAGGTCAAGCGGTACGCCGAGGAGCACGAGGGCGCCCGGTTCCGGTGGACCGCTCCCAAGGTGGACAACCAGACCGACGACCGGGCGACCGTCACCACCAAGGTGACCATGACCACCTCCGACGAGAAGGTGGCCGAGCAGGACCTGCGCTTCACGGTCGTGCAGCAGACCGGCTGGTGGGTCTGCGAGATCGCCTGACCCGGGCGGAGCCGCCGCGCGCCGGTCGTGACCGGCCGCGGCGGCCGCCGCCGGGGACGCGGTCGGGTGGATAGGCTCGACGGGTGCGAGCAGCTGAGCGGCCGGCCGACCCGGCCGGTACGGAGTGGACGGCCCGGCTCCACGTGGTGACCGGCAAGGGCGGCACGGGCAAGACCAGCGTGGCGGCGGCCCTGGCGTTGGCGCTGGCCGCCGACGGCCGGCGCACCCTGCTGGTCGAGGTCGAGGGGCGGCAGGGCATCGCCCAGCTCTTCGGCACCGATCCGCTGCCGTACGAGGAGCGGCACCTCACCGACGCCCCCGGCGGCGGGGAGGTGCGGGCCCTGGCGGTGGACGCCGAGGAGGCCCTGCTGGAGTACCTCGACATGTTCTACAAGCTCGGCGCGGCCGGCCGGGCACTGCGCAAGTTCGGCGCGATCGACTTCGCCACCACCATCGCCCCCGGCCTGCGGGACGTGCTGCTCACCGGCAAGGTCAAGGAGGCCACCACCCGTACGGCCGGCCCGCGCCGGGCGTACGACGCGGTGGTCCTCGACGCGCCGCCGACCGGGCGGATCGGCCGGTTCCTCAACGTCACCGCGGAGGCCGCCCGGCTGGCCAAGGTCGGCCCGATCAAGACGCAGAGCGAGGGGGTCGCCGCGCTGCTGCGCTCCCCGATCACCGCCGTGCACGTGGTGACGCTGCTCGAGGAGATGCCGGTCCAGGAGACGGTGGACGCGATCGCCGAGCTGACCCAGCTCGGCTTCCCGGTGGGGCGGGTGGTCGTCAACGCGACCCGGCCGCCGCTGCCGGCGGGGCGGGCGGTGAGCTCGGCCGAGCTGCGGCGCGGGCTGCTCGCGGCGGGCCTGCCGGCGGACCGGGCGACCGTCGCCGGGCTCGCCGGGGAGGCGCGCGACCAGCTGATCCGCCGGGAGCTGGAGGACTCGCTCCGGGCCGACCTGGTGGAGCTGGGGCTGCCGCTGACCGAGTTGCCGTTGCTGCCCGGCGGGGTGGACCGGGCGGGCCTGGAGACGCTGGCGCGGGCGCTCGTCCGGGCGGATTGACTCACACTGGCGCCGGCACGGCACAGCGAGGCCCGGGAGCCCGATACGCTCGATTGGTGCCTTCCGAAGACGCGGCGCCGCAGCTGGACGTCGACCAGATCCTCGCCGACCCGGGCGTACGGATCGTGGTCTGCTGCGGGGCGGGCGGGGTGGGCAAGACGACCACCGCCGCGGCGCTCGCGCTGCGGGCCGCCGAGCAGCACGGCCGCCGGACGGTGGTGCTGACGATCGACCCGGCCCGCCGGCTGGCCCAGTCGCTCGGCCTGACCGAGCTGGACAACACGCCCCGGCAGGTCAAGGGCATCGACGCCGAGGCCGGCGGCGGCGAGTTGCACGCCATGATGCTCGACATGAAGCGCACCTTCGACGACGTGGTGCTCCAGCACACCGACCCGGCGAAGGCGGCGGAGATCTTCGCCAACCCCTTCTACCAGGCCATGAGCTCGACCTTCGCGGGCACGCAGGAGTACATGGCGATGGAGAAGCTCGGGCAGCTGCACGCGCGCGGCGAGTGGGACCTGATCGTGGTGGACACGCCGCCGTCGCGCTCGGCGCTGGACTTCCTGGACGCGCCGGCCCGGCTCTCCCGGTTCCTCGACGGGCGGATGCTGCGACTGCTGCTGGCCCCGGCGCGCAGCGGGGGGCGGAGCATGTTCAGCCTCGTCACCGCCAGCTTCGGCATGTTCTCGCGGGTGGTGCAGAAGGTGCTCGGCGCCCAGCTGCTCACCGACCTGTCCGGCTTCGTGGCCGCGCTGGACTCGATGTTCGGCGGCTTCCGGCAGCGCGCCGAGCAGACGTACCGGATCCTGCAGGCACGGGAGACGGCGTTCCTGCTGGTCGCGGCGCCGGAGCCGGACGCGGTCCGGGAGGCGGCCTACTTCGCGGGCCGGCTGCGCGAGGAACGGATGCCGCTGGCCGGCCTGGTGCTCAACCGGGTGCACCGGCCGGCCGTGGGGTCGCTGGACGCGGCCGAGAGCCTGGCCGCCGCGCAGCGGTTGACCGACCTCGGCGGGCACGAGGGCACCGTCGAGGTGCTGCGGGCCCACGCCGCGCTGGCCCAGCAGGCGGTACGCGAGCGGCAGGTGGCAGCCCGGTTCACCGAGGCGTTCCCGCAGGTGCCGTCGGTGTCGGTGACGGCGCAGCCCGCCGACGTGCACGACGTCGACGGGCTGCGGACGATCGGCGCGGCGGTCAGCCGGCCGTGACCGGCGTCAGCCGGTGGTGACGAGGACCTTGTCCTTGCCGGGCTTGTTGTCCTTGGCGTTCTTCTTCATCGCCGCCTCGAACATCTTCCGCCAGCTGGCGACCTGGGGGTGACGGCGCAGCAGGGCCCGGCGCTCCCGCTCGGTCATGCCGCCCCACACTCCGAACTCGATCCGGTTGTCGAGCGCGTCGGCCAGGCACTCGTACCGAACTGGGCAGCTCCGGCAGATCCGCTTCGCCACGTTCTGTTCAGCGCCCTGTACGAACAGCGCGTCCGGGTCCCCGTTCTGACACGCCGCCAGCGACGGCCAGTCAGTGATCATGCCCATGTGTACACGTCCCCCCTTGCAGTACCTACCGACGTCGCGCGACCAGCCGCCGATTCCCCCCGGTCGTCCGCCCGGCCTCCCCAGGGCGGCACGGACGACCAGCGACTCCGTCGCCGCCATCATCATGCTCTGTAGTTGGCTGATTACGCAACGTTGTCGGCTAAATCCATCATTACGGACACTCCCGGCTTCCCGGGCCTTCGGCCCCCGTCTACCCGGCCGGAGTACGTGAAAACGCTGCGCTGCCCCACCGATCGGTGGAGACTCGGCGCCGGATCCACGCAACCACGTACCGGGGTTCGTGCGTTTAGCACAACGAGGTGGGCGCGCGCAGGAAATGGGGAAAGTACGCCCCAGCGCCCCTCGTGACCTGTTCGCGTACCCTGTCGAGGTGACCTGGATGCGGAAACGTGACCACAATCTGCTGACCAACGCCGCATCGCTGCTCGTCTGTGGCCTGTTGGCCGGCGTGGTGGTCGCGGCGGCGGCCTTCCCCGCGGTGGCGATGTCCGGGCTGGCCGCGAAGGCCGGCGCCGAGACCTTCGGCGCGCTGCCCAAGGAACTGACGGTGGCCCGCGCGCCGCAGATCAGCTATCTGCTCGCGGCGGACGGCAAGACACCGCTCGCGACCATGTACGACGAGAACCGGCGGGACGTGAAGCTGTCCGACATCTCGCCGTACATGCAGAAGGCGATCATCGCCGCCGAGGACCACGACTTCTACAAGCACAACGGCGTCGACCTCAACGGCATCGCCCGCGCGTTCGTCAACAACCAGTCCGGCGCCAACTCGCAGCAGGGGGCGTCGACGCTGACGATGCAGTACGTCCGGCTGGCCATCGCGTACTCGGCCACCCACCCCGCCGACGTGGTCGCCGCGACCGAGGACACCAGCGCCCGCAAGCTGCGCGAGATGCGGCTGGCACTCCAGGTCGACAAGGAGTTCTCCAAGGACGAGATCCTCAACCGCTACCTGAACCTCGCCTCCTTCGGCAACGGCGCGTACGGCATCTACGCCGCCAGCCAGGTCTACTTCGGCAAGCCGCCGAGCAAGCTCACGATCGCCGAGGCCGCCCTGCTCGCGGGCATGGTGAAGGCCCCGAGCACCAACGACCCGACCACCAAGACCGGGTACCCGCTCGCCCTCGACCGGCGCAACTACGTCATCAAGAACATGGTCGAGATCGGCGCCATCACCAAGGAGGAGGGCGAGGCGGCCCAGGCCACCAAGCTGGTCGTGAAGGACAAGACCACCCCGAACGGCTGCGTCGCCACCAACAAGAAGGAGTGGGGCTTCTTCTGCGACTACTTCTACCGCTGGTGGTTGCAGCAGGAGACGTTCGGCTCCACCACGTACGACCGGGAGCGGCGGCTCAAGAGCGGCGGCTACACCATCACCACCACCCTCGACGTGCAGGCGCAGAACGCGGGCGACAAGGCCGTCCGCAGGAACCTCGGCGTGAACAGCAAGGCGGCCCGGATGGTCGCGGTCGTCGAGCCGGGCACGGGCCGGGTGCGGGGGCTCTCCGTCAACCGGAACTTCAAGATCGACGACCCGAAGCGCCCGCAGAACAAGATCTCCAGCGACCCGCGGAAGGCCAGGAAGAAGATCCGGGGCAACGTCCCGAACACGGTGATCCCGCTGTTCAGCGGCGGCGGTGACATCAAGGGCTACCAGGCCGGCTCGACGTTCAAGATCTTCACCATCGTGGCCGCGCTGGAGAAGGGCATCCCGCTCAGCTACACGATCAACTCGCCGAAGCAGTTCAAGTCCGAGTACATCATCGACAGCAGCAGTCCCGCGGCCTGCCCGGGCACGCACTTCTACTGCCCGACCAACTCCTCGGAGTCGATGGCCGGCCCGCACAACATGTGGAGCGCGTTCGGCAGCTCCGTGAACACCTACTTCGTCCCGCTCCAGCAGCAGGTGGGGGCGGAGAACGTCGTCAAGGCGGCGCAGAAGCTGGGCATCCAGTTCCGCTCCGCGGAGGACGCGAAGTTCGCCAACAGCAAGGAGGCGGCGCACCAGTGGGGCGCCTTCACGCTGGGCGTCTCCGCCACCACCCCGCTCGACCTGGCCAACGCGTACGCCACCCTGGCGGCGGACGGCAAGTACTGCGAGCCGATCCCGGTACAGAAGATCGTCGGCCCGGACGGCAAGGCCCTCGACGTGGCCAACCCGCGCTGTGAGCAGCGGATCAGCACCGAGGTCGCCCGGGCGGCCGTGGACGCCGCCCGCTGCCCCGTCGGCGACCGCTCCTCGACCTCGAGGTGCAAGGGCGGCACCGCCCGCAACGTGCGGGGAATCGTCGGGAAGCCGGTGGCCGGCAAGTCCGGCACCACCGACTCGGAGAAGACCGCCGCCCTGGTCGCGATGACCAAGCAGTACTCGGTGGCCGGCATCCAGGCCGACCCGGACTGGCCGCAGACCAACCAGAGGATGGGTCACAACGAGCCGACCGGCATCAACCCGCCGGTGTACGAGACGCTGCGCGACGCCATGAAGGGCAAGCCGGGCATCGAGTTCACCCCGCCCAGCGGCAAGATCATGGAGGGCGACCAGCGCTCGATTCCCGACGTGAAGTGCGTGGACATCGAGACCGCGAAGAACCGGCTCAGGGGCGCCGGCTTCCAGCCGGTGGTCGCCTCGAACCGGGTCCCGTCGAGCTGCGCCGCCGGCAAGGCCGCCGGGACCAGCCCGACCGGGCGCACCATCAAGGGCGGCGTGGTGACCATCGAGGTCAGCAGCGGCAGCGGCAACCCGGTCAACCCGCCGGTCAACGACGGCACCGGCGACGTGCCCGGGACCGGCAACGGAAACGGCAACGGCGGCCGGCCGGGTCGCCAAGGCTGACCGACCCGGCCATCCGTGAACGGGCGGGTACCCCTGCGGGGTGCCCGCCCGTTCACGTCACGGCATCGTCGAGAGCGTCAGAGGCCGAGCTGGCGACGTACCTCGGCGGCGACGCGGCCCCCCTCGGCCCGGCCGGCCACCGCGGCCTGGGCCGCCTTCATCGCCGGGCCCATCTGCGCCTTGCCGCTGAACCCACCCGCGGCGAGCGCCCCCGCGACCAGCTCGGCCAGCTCGTCGTCGGAGAGCTGCTTCGGCAGGTAACGCTCCAGCACGTCGCCCTCGGCGCTCTCCTTCGCGGCCTGCTCGGCGCGACCGGCGTCGGCGAAGGCGGTGGCGGCCTCGCGCCGCTTCTTCGCCTCCTTGGTCAGCACCGCCAGCACCTCGTCGTCGTCGAGCTCGCGCTTCTCCTTGCCGGCGACCTCGGCGTTGCCGACGGCCGCGAGGGCCATCCGCAGCGTGGAGGTGGTCAGCTCGTCGCGCGCCTTGAGGGCGGCGCGCATGTCGGCGGTCAGACGGTCCTTCAGCGTGCTCATGGACGGTCAAACTACCCTGAACGCCATGCGAAAGCGCACACTATTCCGGCTCGCGGCGGGGACCGCCGCGGTCGGCGCGGCCGCCCTGGCGTACGCGTCGCTCGTCGAGCGCAACATGTTCACCCTGCGCCGGTTCGACGTGCCGGTGCTACCGGCCGACACCGAGCCGCTGCGCGTCCTGCACCTGTCGGACCTGCACATGATGCCCGGGCAGCGGCGCAAGCAGGACTGGGTGGCGTCGCTGGCGGCGCTCGATCCGGACCTGGTGGTGGTCACCGGGGACAACATGGCCGACCCCGGGGCGGTGCCGGGCGTGCTGCGGGCCCTGCAACCGCTGCTGGATCTGCCCGGCGCGTTCGTGTTCGGCTCCAACGACTACACCGGGCCGGTGCTGAAGAACCCGTTCAGCTACTTCCTGCCCGACCGGGAGTACCGGGAGGGGGCGGAGCTGCCGTACGAGGAGTTGCGCGACGTCTTCACCGGCGCCGGCTGGGCCGACCTGAACAACGCCCGGACGACGCTCAAGGCGGGCGGGCGGCTGGTCGAGCTGGTCGGGGTCGACGACCCGCACGTCGCCCGCGACGACTACCCCTCCGTCGCCGGGCCGGTGTCCGCCTCCGCCGAGCTGTCGATCGGCGTTGCGCACTCCCCCGAGCCGGCCGTGCTCGACGAGATGGCCGCGGACGGGTTCGCCCTGCTGCTCGCCGGCCACACCCACGGCGGCCAGGTCTGCGTGCCCGGTGTCGGGGCGCTGGTGACCAACTGCGGCCTGCCCCGGTCGATGGCCAAGGGCCTGCACCGCTGGCCGGGCTCCAGCTCCTGGCTGCACGTCTCGGCCGGCCTGGGCACCCACCCGACCGCGCCGGTCCGGTTCGCCTGCCGCCCGGAGGCGAGCGTCCTCACGCTGATCCCGCGCTGAGCCGTCCCCCCACCCGCCCTGCCCGTCCCGCCTGCCCTGGCGGGCGGGACGGGTGTGAGGTGCGTCGCTACGGAGCTGCCCCGTCTGTGCTGTCGCTTACCTCGCGGCCAGGGCCGCGAGCCGGCCCGGGCACTTGGCTCACCCGGCCGGGTCCGGCCGCCCGACGCCGCCCGCCCTGATCAAACCGCATTTCGGGTACGCCACCGTCAGCGCCGCACGACCCGGCCCGGCGCGAGGGGGTACCGAGTTTGACCCTCGGGACGGGTGGGCTACTATTTGTCAGCACCTCGGGGTGTGGCGCAGTTTGGTAGCGCGCTTCGTTCGGGACGAAGAGGTCGTCGGTTCAAATCCGGCCACCCCGACCAGGTGAGAGGGCACATCCCATTTACGGGTGTGCCCTCTACTGTTTCCTGGGTGACCAACTGAGTGACTACGCTCCCGGCGTGGCCGCGAAGATGCGATCCATGACTGCCGCGCCTTGAAGCAGCACCGGCCGGAGTTGATGGCGGTAGACCAGCTCCGTCACGGTCGTCCCCGAGTGGCCGCACAGGTCCGCGATGTCTTCGAGGCTTACCCCGCTGTCGGAGAGGAGCGACACGAAGCTGTGTCGTAGCTCACGGGGCGTCCAGGCAGCCGGGTCGAGGCCGGCCAGGGTGACGACTCGGCGGAAGGCCCGGCGGACGTTGGCCGCATCGAGGGCGGTGCCGACGGTGGAGGCGAAGACCAGGCCGAGCGCGTGCCAGTCCTTGCCGGCAGCCTTGCGCTCCTGCTCTTGCCGCTGGCGGTGACGCGTGAGCGCGGAGACACACCGGGCCGGAAGGGCGAGAGTGCGTCGCGACTTACGGGTTTTGGTATCGCCACCATCTCGGTCAGAGCGCCATACCTGCATGGAGGGCGGTAGCGGCGGGTCGAAGTCGGGTTGCCCGCTGAGGTCTACGTGCTGCCAGGTGAGGGCGCGCAGTTCCTCGGTTCGGGCACCAGTCAAGAGCGAGAGCACGACGTAGGCGTGCAGGCGTGTCCCTTCGGCAGCGTCGAGGAGAGCCTTGGCTTGGTCGAAAGTCAGGGACTTGGAGGGCCTACCCTCCTGGCCGCGCGGGACGGAGCACAGCGCGACGACGTTGCGCTTCACCTTGTCCCGGGCCATCGCTCGATTCACCGAGCGGTTGAGGCACCCGAAGAGATCACGAAGGGTGCGGGTGCTGAGGGTGGTTGCCTTGTCGGCTAGCCACCGGTCGACGTCCTGGGCGCGAAGCTCGCGCAGCTTTCGAGCGCCCAACGCCGGGATGATGTGAGTGCGGCACAGAATCTCGCACTTGGTCTTCGTGCGATCCGATCGGCCGTTGAGTCCGTACGTCAACCAGTCGGTGACGGCTTCGGCGACGGTGTAGTGATGCTCGGCAATGGCGAGCCCGTCTTCGTAATCGCGGATCTTCTCGCGCAGCTTGGCGCGTGCTTCGGTCTTGGTCTTGCCGCTGCCTTTGCGCACGACGCGCTTGCCGGCCGGCGTGTAGCCGACGGTGATGGTGGCGATCCAGCGTTGCCGGGACTCGTCCCAGTGCAGGCCGCCTTCTCCTCGGGCGCGGCGGGTGGTCATCGGGTGCCTCCTTTCTGGGCTTCCTGTTCGAGCAGGTCGACGTAATCGGTGATGGCGGCGGCGGGCACGAGGCGGGTGCGGCCCTGCCGGACGGTACGCAGCCGGCCGGCGCGGATCTGTTCGTAAATCACGGACCGGGAGAGGCTGAGCAGCCGCATCGCATCGGTGATGCGGTAGAGCGCCCGTGCGGGTGCGTCGATGGCGGGTGCGGTCAAACGATGCTCCTTCCACTGAGGGACAGTTGGCCGTCAAGGCTGCCTTGACGGTGATTCGGTGGGCAGGTCAGGCGACGGCGCACAGTTCCTCTCGTGCGATCTCGCGTCGCTCCCGGGCCATGGCGGCGGCGGTGTTGGCCAGGAGGGCGTCTCCGGTGGTGCGCCAGCCGGAGCCGACGTAGGACAGCAGGCCGACGATCAGGGTGGTGTCGTCGCCCTGGTCGTCGGGGTACTCGTCGCCGGCCTCGGTGCGTCGCCAGATGACGCGGGCGTCGCGCAGGAGGCGGAAGGTGACGGAATAGCGGCGGCTCTTGGTGAGGAAGTGGCCGCCGAAGCCGAGCATGTGCGCCCACCTGCGGAGCTGTTGCCAGTCGCGGTGTTGGCCGAGGGTCCAGCAGGCGTCGATGAGCCGTTCGGGGTGGGTGCCGTGTTCGTTGGCGTAGAGGTCGATGGTGTCGCCGTCGAGGCGGCGGGACACGTGGCCGGTGGCCTCGGTGCTCTTGGTGGCGTACTTGGCGAGATAGCCGGCAACCTTGCCGTCGGTGATGTCGCCGTCGGCGTTGACCGGCCGCACGTCGACCTGTTCGCCCCAGACGATGCGCCAGCCGGTCGGCTGGACGGGGTGCGGGCGGGTGGTGAACGCGACGACGGCGGCGGCGTGTTCGACGGCGGCGACCAGGTCGTCAACGCCGAAGGCGTCCGGCGGCGGGATGACGGCGTCGGGGTGGTGCGGGTCGACGCCGTCGAGGCGGATGACGGCGTGGTAGTGGACCACGCCCCGGCGCTGCATCTCCGCGACCTTGCCGAACGAGAGTTTGACCGGCGGCACCCGGCGGACCCGACCGGAGTCGGTGACCTGGACGATCCAGGGTAGGCCGAGGGCGCGTGTGCGGGCGTGGATGTGGCGGGTGATGGCGATGGTGGTGCGGCGCCACAACTCCGGGGCGGAGTGGTTCCACACGACCTGGGCGTGGTGGTCGTAGCAGTCCAGGCACAACGGGATGCCCAACGCCGGGTCGTCGTCGGCGTGCCGCTCGTGGCAGCGCATGTCGACGCCGTGCGGGCACGGTTCGGGTTGGCGGCGGGGCCGGCACGGGATCGGCCGGCCGGCGCGGTCGGTGCGTTGGGTGTGCACGGGGCCGAACGACGGGGCGGTGAACGTGCCGAAGACCGCCGGATGCTGCGCCACCGACGCGGGGATGCCCTTGCCGCCGGCGAGGCCGGCGCGGACGAGCTGGTAGGCGTCGCGCTGGTAGGTCCGGGCGCAGGAGGGGCAGACGGCGTGGCGGCGGTTGCCGCACGGCTTGTAGATCTCCCCATCCGGCAGATCCGCCGTCGACACCGACGCCAGGAGTTGACCGGTGGCCCGGTCGACGGTGGCAACCTCACCCGTCAGCCGGATCGGGTGGGAACAGCCCGCGGCTGCCCTCACGTGCTCCAACCACCCGAAGTAGTCCGGGGTGGTAGCCCGGTGGAGGGCGGATTCGTCGCGGCCGACGAACGCCCCCGGCGAGCCGGCGGGGTGGCGGTGGGGCCGGTGCCCCGGACCAGACGGGTGAGCCTGGTCCGGGACAACGGTCGTGGTGAGGTCAGCGGCCACGGGTGCGGGCCGCCTTCATCGGGAGGTGCTGGACGTGGCCGGTGGCGAACGGGTTGGGTCCGTCGAAGATCCGGCCGAGCAGGGACGCCACGTGCGCGGGCAGGGTGGCCCGGTGGTGCTCCCACAGGTAGATGTCACGGATGAGTTGGTAGGTCTTCGGCAGCTCGATCCCGTCCCGTTGGGCGAGGATCTTCATGCGGCCGATGAGCTGGACGGGTTCCCAGCCCCGGGCAAGCCGGGGTTGACGCCAGCGGTAGGCGGCGGGTGCGGTGGTGGTCATGCCGTCACCTGGCCGCGAGCGATAGCCCGTGAGAGGCGATAGGCGAGGTTGGCCGCCGTCTGCTCCTGCTTGCCCGAGCCCCAGATACGGCGGATGGTGGCGACCTCGGCGCGTACGTCGGCCGAGTCGTCGTAGCGGGTCTTGTCGCAGTAGGCCCCGTTGGCCTGCCGCGACTCCGCGTCGAGACGGTAGATCTCGGCCAGGCCGAGCCGGGTGATACCCGCGACCGCGAGCGCCTTGATCTGCTCGGCGGTCAGTGAGGCCGCCTTGGCCGGAATGCCGGCGGCGTGGATGGCAACGGCGAGTTCGCCGTAGCTGAGCCTGTCCAGTCGGACAGGTGCCGGCACAGAGTGGCCGGCGGTGGGGACAGCAGTGGCAGCAGGGGTGTTCGTGGCGAGCACGGACAGGACATCCAGCAACGCGGTGCGATCGAGCACCACAGGCAGGTTCAGCGCCTTCCCAGGGGCCAACGCGTCTTGAAGCGTCGCCAGAGCAGACAGCAGGCGAGCATCAGACAGCGCCGAGAAGTTGCCCGAGGCGCAGAGAGCAGGGTGAACGGTAGGCTGGACAGGCATCGTGGGTTTCCTTTCGCGAGGACCGATGCACCGGCCTCAGCGGGTGGCAGCCCGCTGGGGCCTTTCGCGTTCTTCGCTGAACGCACCTCCAAGATATCTAGACGTCTTAGATATGTCAATGAGACGCCTATGTTGGCTATCCAAGATCTCCTAAACCCTCTAGCCTGCTCATATGGCTCTCAGGCAGGACGACCCCCGGCCGGCATACGTCCAGATCGCCGACGATCTCCGCGCCATGATTCAGCGGGGCGAGTTGGCTCCAGGCGAGCAGTTGCCTTCGACAGCGAAGCTCACCGAGCAATACGAAGTCGCCCACATGACGATCCGGAGCGCCTTCCGGCTCCTGCGGGACGAGGGCCTAGTAGTGGCCCGGCAGGGGCGAGGCGTCTTTGTCCGCTCGACCTACTCACCGAGCGGCGATGGCGGCCTGGAAGAACCCGCGTCAGCGGCCATAGCCGAAAGACTGACCACCATCACCAGGCAGTTGCAGCAACTGACGGAGCGGGTCAGCAAGATCGAGGCCCTGATTCGGCCGGCTGCCCCAGGAGGGGCAGGGACTCCAACCGGTCCAGGTCCTCACTAAGTTCGAACAGCCACCAATCAAGCTGATCGAGCAAGGACGCAAGTTGACCTGGGCGAGTCTTGGAAGCGGCTCCTATCGTCCGCTGCTGAATCTCCGGCTCCATGGTCAACAGCATGACTCTGCCATCGCTGGCGATGCATGTCCCCGGTGTCGCCCATTCGCCAGTTACCCGGTCAGACGACAGCAGGGAGGGTCGTCCCCGCGATGAACACCACCGATGCTGGACGCATGGAGGCATTCCCCGAATTCGGCAGGCTCCTGCGGCGCTTGCGAACTGATCGAGGCTGGTCCCTGCGCGATCTGGCCGACCGCATCCGGTTCAATCGCGGGTACATCAGCAAGGTGGAGCTAGGCGAGAAGTTTCCAGAGCAGCAATTCGCGCAGCTCGCAGACGGAGCCCTGGACGCGGGCGGCTTGTTGGTCGCCGCATGGGAGGCCGACGCTCACCAGCGCCGAGAGGCTGCCAGCGTCGGCCGCCTACTCCTCGCGTCTACCCGAGACTCCCTGCGACTGATCACCACCGACGAGGAGCGCATGGGGCTCGACGATCTCGACGAAGCCACTCGCGCTGTCGCAGTCGGGTACCTCGGGACTCCGCCCGCGCCGATGCTGCGCCAGGCGGTTGAACTTCGGAGCGAAGCACTCCGACGGATGAAGCAGCACCAGTACAAGCCGGGAGAAGTGGCTGACCTGTATCTCATTATCGGCCGGCTACAAGGCGTCCTGTCGTACTCGGCGCTCGACCTGGGCGACGCCGACGCCGCGATGGTCCATGCAGACGCGGCGATGGTCTGTGCCGAACGAGCAGGAAGCAATGAGCTACGGGGCTGGGTCCGGGGAACGCAGAGCCTTATCGCACGTTTCCGCAGCGACTACACCTCGGCCCTGAACTACGTGCTCGATGGGTTGCGAGGCGATGTCCCAGGCACCGGTCGATTGCGGCTGCTCTGCGGCTACGCGCAGTGCCATGCCAATTTGGGCGACTCCGCAGGTAGCAATCAAGCGCTCGACGCGGCTCTGAAGGCTCGCGACAAGGTGCGGGAGCCTGACAGCGTCGGCGGCATCTTCGAGTTCAGTGAGGCGAAGCAGCACTACTACGCGGGAAGTAGCCTCATCTGGCTAGACGGTGGCGCGGACGCCGAACGAGCTGCGCGAGAAGCAGGAGAGGCCATCAACCTATGGCGTAACGAGCCGCCAGAGACTCGCTCACTGGACGACGAGGCGCTCGCCCACGTCTACCAAGGCACGGCCTACCTCCAGCTCGGACAGCTCGACGCCGCCACAGCCGCCGTCCGGCCGATCCTCGAACTCCCGCCGGAACGCCAGATCTCCTGGATACACAAGCGCCTCGACCGCTTCGACGCCATGCTGCTCGGCCCGCGATACGCCGGGTCCCATGAGGCGAGCGAGCTGCACGACGAGATCCAAGCTCTCGCTGTCTGAACAGCCCGCCGGCCGGCTGCCGGCTAGGTGTGAGAACTTTCTGTACGTCTTCAAGGCGGCCCTTGGCGGGCCGCACGCGCCGCCGCCTGGGCGCGCGCCGGCCGCGCCGCTGTCGCTCTGCGGCCGTCACGCCTGATGCCCGTCGGCTGGCGCGGACAGCGGGAAGCCCGGAGGGCCGCCGCCGAACGACGGGGGCGTTGACGGGGGCGGGGTGGGCCGGCAGCCGGCCGGGCCGCGCGGCCACGAGCCCGCGCGGCGCAGGAGAGCGCACGCCGGCCGCGTCGGCGGACTGGCGGCAGTCGCGGGGTTGCGGTTACTGCGCCTCCGGCGGGGGCGCTCCGGCTCCAGGATGGCCGGGGCACCGTCGGCGCGTCGCGGTCCGTGGGCGGTTGCGGTGGGAGCCATCCCGCCAGCCATCGACCCGGGCGAGCCGAGCAGACCGCCGCCCGACCCGCCAGCGTCCGTACGAGCCGTCAAGGCCCGCTTGACGTGGCGGGCCGGGCGGCGGCCCGCTCCCCAGGAGGGCGGGTCGACGGCAGACGGGATGGCAGGAAGGCGCTGGTCGTCCAAGGTGGATACGATGACCGAGTGATCAAGTATGCATACGCTCAGCTCTTCACCTACGAGAAGGACGGCGACCGGACGGCGGCCTTTGTCGGTCCTGAGGGGCGCGCCCAGGAGTGGGCCGCCGAGACCTACGACGCTATCCACCTGAACCGGGCCGCCGCCGACGGCTGGCGCGTGGTCAACGTTCAAATCAACTCCGAAGAGGGCGTCGCCTATCTGCTGGAGACGCAGGTCAGCTCTCGACTTTGAAGCGACGGCCGGGGTGACGAACTGAGTGACAACGTGTGCCGACACCCGTGGACAACCCTGGACGCCAAGGGACGGTTGACGCAGCTCAGCGACGACACGCAGGCAGGCCAACGACACCTGATCATTCCTTCGGGACGAAGAGGTCGTCGGTTCAAATCCGGCCACCCCGACCAGGTGAGAGGGCACATCCGATCAACGGATGTGCCCTCTGCATTTCCCCGGTGGCCACCGGTGGACCTTTCGGTCACCGCCCCGAGCGCCCCGCAGAGATCCGCGATGCCCTCCAGGCTCGCCTCGCCGTCAGAGAGCAGCGAAACCGAGCCGTGGCGCGGTTCACGGGGGGCATCGGGTGGCGCACTGGCTACAGCTGCCACAGTCGGGCCGTCTTGTCGTTGCCGGCGGTGGCGAGGGTACGCCCGTCCGGGCTGAACGCGACCGCCTGCACCGGGCCGGTGTGACCGGTGAGGGTGGCCGCGAGCACCGGCTGCCTGGGATCGGTCACCTCCCACAGTCGGGCCGTCTTGTCGTTGCCGGTGGTGGCCAGGGTGCGCCCGTCCGGACTGAAGGCCACCGACAACACCTTGCCGGTGTGCTCGGTGAGGGTGGCGGTGTGCACCGGCCGGGCGGGATCGGACACGTCCCACAACCGAGCCGTCTTGTCGAAGCTGGCCGTCGCTAGGGTACGCCCGTCCGGACTGAACACCACCGACCCCATCGGGCTGGCGTGACCGGTGAAAGTGGCGGTGAGCGTCGGCCGGGCGGGATCGGACACGTCCCACAACCGAACCGCCTTGTCGAAGGCGACGGTCGCGAGGAGGCGCCCGTCCGGGCTGAACGCCACCGATGCCACCCAGCCCTTGTGATCGGCGAGGGTGGCGGTGAGCGTCGGCCGGGCGGGATCGGACACGTCCCACAACCGAGCCGTCTTGTCGAAGCTGGCGGTGGCGAGGAGGCGCCCGTCCGGACTGAGCGCCATCGATGCTATGCCCTTGCTGTGGCCGGCGACGGTCGCGGTGAGCGCCGGGTGGGCGGAGTCGGCCACATTCCACAACCGGGCCACCTTGTCCTGGCAGGTGACCGCGAGGGTGCGCCCGTCCGGGCCGAACACCACGGACCCCATGACGGTGAGCCAGAAGATCCCCCGCGGCTTGTCGGGGCGGCCGGCGAGGGTGGCGGTGAGCGCCGGCCGGGCGGAGTCGGCCAGGTTCCACAACCGGGCCGTCCTGTCCTGGCCGGTGGTGGCCAGGGTGCGCCCGTCCGGGCTGAACGCCACCGATATCACCGTGCCGCTGTGGCCGGTGAGAGTCGCGAGATGCGTACCAGGTGCCAATTGATTGCTCACCCTGGCAACCTACCGAGCGATATCGATATCGTGAAGACCGAATGTCCCACCGGAGGCCTGAGCCAGCGCAGGGAGGCGCGGCGGGCGTCTCGCACCGGATCGCGCCCATGCCGCCGGCCCGCCGACGGGGCCGGGCCGGCGGCGCGCTCGGCGGTCAGTACGCGTAGGTGACCGAGATGGTGCTGTTGGGGCAGGAGTTGGCCCAGCTGGTCAGGGCGTTCTTCTCGGCGCTGTCGACGGTCAGTCGCCAGCGGATCTTGGTGGCCACCCACTCGTTGACGTAGCGGCAGCGGGCGCCGCTGTACGGCGGCATCCAGGTGGCCGGGTCCTGGTCGCTCTTGGCCTGGTTGACGTTGTCGGTGACGGCGACCAGCGGCCGGTAGTCGCCGAGGTCGTTCGCGTACGCCTGCCGGCGGCTGGTGGACCAGTTGCGGGCGCCGGAGTCCCACGCCTCGGCGAGCGGGACCATGTGGTCGATGTCCAGGTCGCCGGTCAGCGTCCAGTAGGCATTGTCGTAGTAGGAGTACCACCGCCCGCCAGAGAGGCTGCAGCCGCTGCCGACCGAGGGTGCGGAGACGGCTTCGGCGAGCAGCACCTCGTTGCGGGTGTTGCAGCCGTCGCCGTCGGCGTCGATCCAGTGCGGGAAGAGGTCCCGGCTGTAGCCGGTGCGGTTCTCGCTGGCCACCGGCAGGGACGCCACGGCGGTCTGCAGCGGTGCCGAGTAGCTGGCGGCCCAGGCGGGGTTGGTCAGGCCGAGGGTGACGGCGAGGGTGGCGGCGAGGGTGGTCGCGGCCATGCGCAGGGTGCGGGTCATGGTGCTCCGTCCATTTCCGGGGGGGGGAAGGCATCATCGCCAGCCTTATATATAGACGGAGCTCAGATCATTTGCACCAGGGCACCCAGGTGAACGTCCGGAGAACCCGCGAATTCGGTCGCCCGCCCGACCCGTCGAACCTCGGCGGACGCGACGGCCAGCCGGCCGCCGGCGATCCGGTGAGCGGCGCCGACTGGGCACCATCACCCGGCCGCCCGTCCGGGCGTCGGGTCGCACGCGGGCCGGCGAGGGTGCGCTTCGTCACGCCAGGGCCCGGCCGAGCGCGGGTGGGCCGGCAAACGGCTCGCGGAGCGTCGTACCGGCCGCACAGAATCGGCGACATGCTGCGCCGATCCCTCCCCCGCCGTCCGGAAGCCCGACGATGCTCGTCGGGACCCTGCTCTCGGCGGTCGGCCGCGGCCTCACCCTGCCGTTCCTGTTCATCTACCTGACCGAGGTGCGGGGTCTCTCCGACACCCGCGCCGGCCTGGTGATCGGCTGGTACGGCGCGGTCACCCTCGCGCTGTCCCCGCTGGGCGGGACGCTGATCGACCGGTTCGGCGCCCGCCGGGTGGTGCTGCCCTGCCTGCTGATCGAGGCGGTGGGCACCGGCTCGCTCGCCCTGGTCGACTCGACCGCGTCGGCGTTCGCGGTCGCCACGGTCATCGCGATCGGCGGCTCGTCGATCTGGGCGGGGGTGACAACTGTTGGCGGAGCCTGCGGGTGGTGGCGTGGGCGCTCGCCGGCAACACCGTGATGATCGTGCTGGCCCAGCTGTTGGTGATCAAGCGGCTGGAGGGGCGCAGCCGCACGGGCGCGCTGGCCCTGGTCGGGGCGGTCTTCGCGGGCGCCTGGCTGGTCCTCGGCGCCGCCGGCCTGGTCGGCGCCGGGGACGCGCTGCTCGCCGCGCTCGGGGTGGTGGCCTGCTCGGCGATCTTCGGCTTCGGCGAGACGATGCTGTCGCCGGTGATGCCCGCGTTGACCAACGCGCTCGCCACGGACGAGCTGCGCGGCCGGTACAACGCGATGAGTTCCATGATCTTCGGGATCAGCGGCGTGATCGGCCCCGTGACCGCCGGCCCGCTGATCGGCGCGGCCGACGGCAAGGTCTGGGTGGCGTTCGTGGTCGGCGGCTGCCTGCTGGCCTCGCTGCTCGCCCTCTCCCTGCGCCGCCTGCTCACTCCCGGCCAGGACGGCCGGTCGCCGGCCGTCGCCCCGCCCGTTCCGGTGCCCGCGCCCGCCGCCTGAGACGGATCGGGCCCCGGAGCGTCCGCTCCGGGGCCCGGCGTGCGGGTGACGGCCGTCAGGCGGCCGGCACCTCGGCGGTGGTGCGGATGCGGTCGAGGGCCGGGGCCGAGACCGGGGACTGCGCGGTCAGGTACGCCACGAAGGCGTCCAGGTCGATCATGCCGGTGACCTGGTTCGTGGCGCCGGTGAGGACGCTGAACCCGTCGCCGCCGCCGGACAGGAAGTTGTTCACCGTGACCCGGTAGGTGGCGCTGTCCACGACGGCCGTGCCGCCGAGGGTCAGGCTGCCCCGGACCACCCGGGTGCCGGCGCACGGGGTGGCCGCCGGCGCGGTGGCGCCGTTCGGGTCGACCGTGTAGCGGACGGTCGCGGACGGGTAGAGCGTGCGGTTGGTGACGAACTGCTGCTCCAGCAGGCAGTAGAGCTGCGCGCCGGTCAGGTCGAGCGTCACCAGGTTGTTGGCGAACGGCTGGACCGTGAACGCCTCCTCGTAGGTGACGACGCCGGCGTCCAGGTCGGCCCGGACCCCGCCCGGGTTCATGAACGCGGCGACCGCGCCCTGCTCGTCGTCCGTGGCGGCCAGCTGGGCGTCGGCGATCAGGTTGCCCAGCGCCGACTCGCCCATCGACGTACCGAAGAGGACCTCCTGGGTACGGGTGATCGCCGCGGTGGTCAGGCCCACCTCCTTGGTGGCGACCGGGCCGAGGGCGGTCTTGTACCGGCCGATCAGCGCGGTCTGCGCCGGGTCCTTGGCGACGTCGCGGGTGACCACGACGTTGTTCGCCGAGGCGGTGAGCACGTCACCCGTGCCCCGGTCGATCTGGAGGTCGATGTCGGTGACCAGCCGGCCGAAGGAGCTGGCGCTGGTGACCAGCTTGCCGTTGATCTCGCAGTTGTACGCCTGGTGGGTGTGCCCGCTGACGACGACGTCGATCGACGGATCCATCCGGTTGGCGATGTCGACGATCGGGCCGGTGAACCCGGTGCAGTCGTTGATGCCGGCGCCGGCCGTCTGCTGGCCGCCCTCGTGCAGCAGCACGACGATGGTCTCCACGCCCTGGGCGCGCAGGATGCGGGCGTACCGGTTGGCGGTGTCCGCCTCGTCGGCGAAGGTGAGGCCGGCGACGCCGTCCTGGCTGACGATCTGCGGGGTGCCCTCCAGGGTCATGCCGATGAAGCCGACCTTGACGCCCTGGACCTTCTTGACCGCGTACGGGGGCAGCAGCGGCTCGCCCGTGGCGGTCCGGAACGCGTTCGCGGAGAGGTACTGGAAGCCGGCGCCCGCGTACGGGGTGCCGTCGGCGCAGCCGTCGACCGGGTGGCAGCCACCGTTCTGGATGCGCAGCAGCTCGCTGGCGCCCTCGTCGAACTCGTGGTTGCCGACGCTGGCGAAGTCCAGCCCGGCCATGGAGAGCGCCTCGATGGTCGGCTCGTCGTGGAACGCGGCCGACAGCAGCGGGGAGGCGCCGATCAGGTCACCGGCGGCGACGGTGATCGCGTTCTCCTCCTCGACCGCCTGCCGCAGCGCCGCGAGCTGGGTGGCCAGGTACTCGACGCCGCCGGCCGGCTGCCCGGCGATGGTGCCGCTGGAGCCGCTCGGCGGCTCCAGGTTGCCGTGGAAGTCGTTGATGGCGAGCAGCTTGACGTCGACCGGCTTGGGGCCGGCCTCCGCCTGGTTGGGGTTGACGGCGACCGCGCTCAGCGCGGTCGCGGCGAGTGCGGTCAGGCCGACGGCGGCCCGACGCATCCCGGGGACGGACATGGAACTCCTCGTGGGGTTCGAGCGTTGGACGCGGCCGGGCGCGAGTCGGCCCGGCGCCCCTGCTCCGTGCCGTGACAGGGGTCGATCGTGGGGTCGCGGCGGTCGGGGGTCGCCGCGGTCGTCGCAGACAGCGTCTCATCTTCCCCGGGGCAGGTCGATGGGGGAAAGCCCACCAGAACCGCCGGAACCCGGGACGAATCGGAGCGAACGGCCGGGCGGCCCGGACATGACGGGTTCCGATCGTCCCGGGGGCGCCGGCTCCCGGTGCGAGGAGCCGACGCCGTTCCCGGGACGGCCGGGCGTGGCACCGTTCCTGGCGGCGCCTGCCGGGGAGGTGACCTGAGGCTAGCCATGCACCGGGGCAATTGTGGAGGGCGGGATCTCTGCGTCGACAAGTATCGACCGGTGGAATGACCGGCCGTGACCGAACGGCGACACCGTCGCGACCGAACAGCGCGGGACGAACGTCCGCACGGCGGGGGCGGACCCACTCGACCCGTGCCGCTCGCCACGGCGCGCCGAAGGCCGGCATCGGTGCCCGTCGCGCGCGCCCTTCCGCCGGTCAGAACCCGCCGGTCAGAACCCGCCGGTCAGGCCGGCCGCGTGGCTGACCTGCACGGTGTGCGTGGCGCAGCCGGCCTTTGTGACGAGATGCAGCAGGAACGCGGTCGGTTCGAGGACGTACCCCAGCCGCTCCGCGGCGTCGAGGGCCAGCGACGACTGCCGCCACGTGCTCGGCGCGGTGGTCAGCACCGTTCCGGCGAAGTCGACGGTGACGGCCCGGTGCACGTGGCCGGCCAGCACCCGGACGACGTGCGGGTGGGCGGCGACGACCTTGGCCAGGTCATCGCCGTCGCGCAGCCGGATGCCGTCGAGGAAGGGCATGCCCACGGGGACGGGCGGGTGGTGCAGGCAGACCACGGCGGGCAGCCGCGGCCGGCGGGCCAGCACCTCGTCCAGCCAGGCGAGCTGCTCGGCGCCGAGCCGGCCGGCCCCGTCCGCACCGGCCGTGAGCGAGTCCAGTACCACCAGGGTGGCGTCCGGCCGCTCCACCACGTAGTGCGCGGAGTAGCCGCCGGCCAGGCACGGCGTGCCGCCGAAGATGTCCAGCAGCGACTCCCGGTCGTCGTGGTTGCCGGCGACCAGGTGCACCGGCAGCGGGAACCGGCCGACCACGTCGCGCAGCGCGACGTACTCGTCGGGGCGGCCGTGCTCGGTCAGGTCGCCGGTGATCACGACGTGGTCCGGTCGGGGGGTCAGGCCGAGCACCCGGCCGAGCGCCCGGTGCAGCCCGGCGGCCGGCTCGGCGGCGAGCGGCCCGGTGGTCAGGTGGGTGTCGCTGAGCTGGGCGATGAGCATCGCGTCCTCCAGGTCGACCGGCACGTCCCAGGCTATCGCCGTGACGTCGCGTGCACAGGCCGCGTCCACAGCCTGTTGATAGCACATGTGTACGATCACGACGATCTTGAGAAATGGGCAGTGAGCTGCGGGTGAGTACGCTTGACCGGACGACTCGCCCCTCCCCTCCCCCTGGAGCGACGTACGCGTGGATCACAGCCGGGTGCTCCGGGACGTGACGGTCCGCCTACCCATGGCGTCGACCGCCGTGGAGGCGTGTCAGTGGACGGTCACCGCGCTCGCCCGGTACGCGCCGGCCACCATCTCCGTACTGCTGGAGGTGGCCGGCCGGCTGCGCTGCGTCGCCGCCACCGGCGCCTGGCAGGTCTTCTCCACCGTCCCGCCGGGGACCGGCGTCGTCGGGCGGGTGTACGCCTCGGGCGAGGGGGCCACCGTTGCCGACGTGTCCGGGGATCCCGACCGCCTCCCGGTACGCCCCGACGTCACCGCCGAGGTCTGCGTACCGGTGCTCGACCCCGCCGGCCACCCGATCGGGGTGCTCGACCTGCAGTGGAGCGAGCCGGTCGAGCTGGGCCCGTGGCGGGAGACCGCCGAGGTGGTCGCCGCCCGCCTCGGCGCCCGGATCATGGCGCTCGGCGGCCCGCCCGAGGAGAGCCGCAGCGAGAAGCTGCTCCGGCACGCCGCCGCGCTGACCGCCGCCACCACCGAGCGGGACCTGCGGACCGTCGCCATCCGCGCCGCCCGCGAGGTCTCCACCCTCGGGGCGGCCGTGCTGCTGCTGGCGGACGGGACAGGCCCCCGGCTGAGCGACCCGGCGGACTCGCCGGACGAGCTGGGCGAGTTGGAGTCGCGCATCCGGGCGGCGCTGACCGGGGCGGGCGGGCCCGCGCTCGGCCGGATGATCAGCCAGGCCCACCGGCACGGCGCGGGATACACGCTCGGGAGGGCCGGGCATCCGCCGACGGAGGAGTACCGGCCCGTCGCCGACGCGGGGGCGCGGACGCTGGTGGCGGTGCCGGTCGGGCCGCCGGACGGCGGCGGGGTGCTGCTGGTCGCCGACGACCGGCTGCTGCAGCCGGACCCGACCACGGTGAACCTTTTGGAGCTGCTCGCCGGCCAGGCGTGGACGTGCCTGGACCGGCTGCGCACCCTGGCGCGGCTGCGCGAGCAGGCCAGCTCCGACCCGTTGACCGGGCTGCGGCACACCGGCCCGTTCGGGCAGCGGATCGCCCGCGCCACGCCGGGCCGGACGGCCCTGCTCGCGATCGACGTGGACGGCTTCAAGACCGTCAACGACACGTACGGCCACCAGGCCGGCGACCGGCTGCTGGTCGGCCTGGCCCGGGCCCTGGAGGCGGCGCTGCGCCAGGGTGACGAGCTGTACCGGATCGGCGGGGACGAGTTCGTCGCGGTGATCGAGGTGAACCGCCCCGAGGAGGCGGTCCGGATCGCCGAGCGGCTGACCGAGGCGGCGCGGAGTGTCGGCCGCACGATCAGCGTGGGCGTCGCCCTGCCCCGGTCGGGCGAACTACCGGAGCAGACGCTCCAGCGCGCCGACCAGGCCCTCTACGCGGCCAAACGCCAGGGCCGAGACGCCGTCCACCTCTCCGCCGCCTGACCGGGCCCCTGACGACCCCGCCCCTGACCGCCCCCGCGATCTTGCAGTTTCGGCCCCGACATGCCACCCCATGAGCGACATAACAGGGGCGCAAAGCGCAAGATCGCCGCAGGCATGAGGGCAGGGGCAGGGGCAGGGCGGGGCAGGGCGGGGGGTCAGGGGCGGGTCAGGTCCCTGGCCAGGAGCTCGGCGATCTGGGCGGTGTTCAGGGCGGCGCCCTTGCGCAGGTTGTCGCCCGTCACGAACAGGTCCAGGGCGCGCGGATCGTCGACGGCGCGGCGGATGCGGCCGACCCACGACGGGTCGGTGCCGACGGCGTCGATCGGCATCGGGAACTCCCCGGCGGCCGGGTCGTCGACCAGGATCACGCCCGGGGCGTTGCGCAGCACCTCGCGGGCCCCCTCGGCGTCCACCTCGGTGGCGAAGACCGCGTGCACGGCCACCGAGTGCCCGGTCACCACCGGCACCCGGACGCACGTCGCGGAGACCTTCAGGTCGGGCAGGCCGAGGATCTTGCGCGACTCGTTGCGCAGCTTCAGCTCCTCGGACGACCAGCCACCGTCGGCGAGCGAGCCGGCCCAGGGCACCACGTTGAGCGCCAGCGGGGCCGGGAACGGGCCCAGCTCGTCGCCGACGGCCTGTCGCACGTCGCCCGGACGGGAGCCGAGCATCCGGTCCCCGGCGATCTTGCCGAGCTGGGAGTGCAGCGCGTCCACCCCGGCCTGACCGGCCCCGGAGACCGCCTGGTACGAGGCGAGCACCAGCTCACGCAGGCCGTACTCGCGGTGCAGCGGGGCGACGGCCACGATCATCGCGAGGGTCGTGCAGTTGGCGTTGGCGATGATCCCCTTCGGCCGGTTGCGCACCTGCTCCGGGTTGATCTCGGGGACGACCAGCGGGACGTCCCGGTCCATCCGGAACGCCCCGGAGTTGTCCACCGCGACCGCGCCCCGGCCGACCGCGATCGGCGCCCACTCGGCGGAGACCTCGTCGGGCACGTCGAACATCGCGACGTCGACGCCGTCGAACGCCTCCGGGGTGAGCGCCCCGACGGTCAACTCCTCGCCCCGGCAACGCACCCGCCGCCCGACCGACCGCTCGGACGCGAGCAGCCGGATCTCACCCCAGACGTTGGCCCGGGACGAGAGCAGCTCGCACATCACCGTGCCGACGGCGCCGGTCGCCCCGACCACGGCCAGGGTGGGCAGCGACGGCACGGCTACCGTCCGGTGCCCGCGTAGACCACAGCCTCGGACTCGCCGCCCAGCTCGAAGGCGTCGTGGATGGCCCGGACCGCCTTGTCGAGGTCGGTGTCCCGGCACACGACGGAGACCCGGATCTCGGAGGTGGAGATCATCTCGATGTTGACCCCGGCCGCGCCGAGGGCGGCGAAGAAACCGGCCGCCACGCCCGGGTGCGACCGCATCCCGGCGCCGATCAGGGACACCTTGCCGACGTGGTCGTCGTACAGCAGGCCCTTGAACTTGACCGACTCCTGGATCTTGCTCAGCGCCGCCATCGCGGTGGGGCCGTCGGTCTTGGGCAGGGTGAACGAGATGTCGGTGCGCCCGGTGCCCTCGGTGGAGACGTTCTGCACGATCATGTCGATGTTGATCTCGGCACCGGCCACGGTGTCGAAGATCCGCGCGGCGGCGCCCGGCTCGTCGGGCACCCCGACGATGGTGATCTTCGCCTCGCTGCGGTCGTGGGCGACCCCGGTGATCAGCGCCTGTTCCACGGAAAGGTCCTCCATCGATCCGGTGACCATCGTGCCGGTGTTGGTCGAGTATGACGAACGGACGTGGATCGGCAAGCCCGCGCGCCGGGCGTACTCGACGCTGCGCAGGTGCAGCACCTTCGCGCCACAGGCGGCCAGTTCCAGCATCTCCTCGTACGTGATGTGCTTGATGTGCCGGGCGTTGGGCACGATCCGGGGGTCGGCGGTGAACACGCCGTCGACGTCGGTGTAGATCTCGCAGACGTCGGCGTCCAGCGCGGCGGCGAGCGCCACCGCCGTGGTGTCCGAGCCGCCCCGGCCCAGGGTGGTGACGTCCTTGGTGTCCTGCGACACACCCTGGAAGCCGGCCACGATGACCACCGCGCCCTCGTCGAGCGCTCCCTTGAGCCGCCCCGGGGTCACGTCGATGATCCGCGCCTTGCCGTGCACCGAGGTGGTGATCACGCCGGCCTGCGAGCCGGTGAACGACCGGGCCTCGTACCCGAGGTTGTGGATGGCCATGGCGAGCAGCGCCATGGAGATCCGCTCGCCGGCGGTGAGCAGCATGTCCAGCTCGCGGCCCGGCGGCAGCGGGCTGACCTGGTTCGCCAGGTCGAGCAGCTCGTCGGTGGTGTCGCCCATGGCCGAGACGACGACCACCACGTCGTCGCCGGCCTTGCGGGCGGCGACGATCCGCTCGGCCACCCGCTTGATCCGCTCGGCGTTCGCGACGGAGGATCCGCCGTACTTCTGCACCACGAGTGCCACGACGGTGCACTCCCTCCCAAGCGTCCCTCTTCGTGCCGACGCCGCCGGACCAGGCCCGGCGGCGCATGTCAGACCACCTCAGCGTATCCGGCGGACGGCGCGCCGGGGCCGGGTGATCCCACCATCCGGCCCCCGCGGACCGCGGCCGGCACCGCCCCGCCGGCCTCTTCCGGGGTACGTGACGCGCTCCGCGCGGCGTCCCGGCGGCTCTTCCCCGGGTACGCGACACGCCGCGCGGAGGCGTTTCCGGCGACCGTGCGACACGCCACACGGGCCGCCGCCGACGGGTATGCGACACGCCGTGCGGCGGGGCGTCGCGCGGGCCCCGGGCGGCGCCGGCGCACCGCAGAATGACCCCGTGCATGCCCACCTCCGCGGGGTCCGGCGCCTGACCGCCGCCCTCGCGCTCACCCTTCCGGCCCTGCTCGCCGCCTGCGCCGACGGCCAGCCGGCCACGCCGACCCCACCGCCTTCCGGCGAGCCCACCCCCGCCGCCATGGACGCGGCCCGGAACGAGCTGGCCGCCCTGGCCGCGGCGGCCCAGGATCGGCACTTCACCGCCCGCTACGCCCTCTCCGGGGGCGACGGCCCGGCCCGCTCGATCGTGGTGACCAGGGCGGCCGACGGCACATGGCGGGTCGACGTGCCGGGCTGGGCGCTCGGCGGCACCGCCGACATCGCGCTCGTCGCCACCGGCGACGGGCTCTTCCAGTGCGGTCTGCCGTCGGCCGGCCGGCCGGAGCCGGCGAGCTGCGTACGCCTGGGCGGCCGGACGGGCAGGGTCCCGCGCCGGCTGGACCCCTGGGTGCAGCACCCGTTCACGGACTGGCTGGAGGTGCTCACCGACCGGCGGGCCCCGCTCGCGGTCTCCCCGGCCAGGCCGCCGGCCGGGGCGACCGGCGCCTGCTACTCCGTCGACTCGACCTCGGCCTCGCTGACCGCCCCGCTCGGCGTGGGGATCTACTGCTACGCCCCCGACGGCACCCCGACCGCGGTACGCACCGACTCCGGGACCCTGACGCTGTCCGGTCCGGCCGGCCCGGCGCCGGCCTCCGTACGGCTGGCCGGGCCGGTCACCGACGCCGCGCCCCTCGGCACCGCCGCGCAGAGCCCCGACCCGTCGACCACGGGCACGGGAACGGGCTGACGCATCGGCCCGTACGGATCGCCGGCTCTCACCCCGAGCCACCCCAACTGGGAAAATGCGACGTCGGTCTCATAATTCGGGCCAGCCTTCCCGCCTCCCGCAACATCACGTAGGGTCACCCTGTCATGTGGCAGGCGTACCTCCTCCTTGGTCGCCGCGACGAGGCCTGATCGGCCGGCACCTCGTCGCGGGGTCTAACCGCGCCGTCCAGCACATCCGAACCTCCCGTCGGCGCTCTCCGCCGACCCGGCAACGTCGCCGGACCTTCCGATTGCTGACGCCACATGTTCCAGGGGGAGCACTCCGCCATGGCTCAACCAGCCACCGACGCCGAAACCGATCCGATCGCCCGGCAGCGCCCCAGCCGGATGCCGTACCGCCGCTACCAGCCGTACCAGCAGCAGTTCCGGATCGACCTGCCGGACCGCACCTGGCCGACGCGGCACGTCGAGGCCGCGCCGCGCTGGTGCGCGGTCGACCTGCGCGACGGCAACCAGGCCCTGATCGACCCGATGTCCCCGGAGCGCAAGCGCCGGATGTTCCAGCTGCTGGTGCAGATGGGCTACAAGGAGATCGAGGTCGGTTTCCCGTCGGCGAGCCAGACCGACTACGACTTCGTCCGGCAACTCATCGAGCAGGACCTGATCCCGGAGGACGTGACGATCCAGGTGCTCACCCAGTGCCGGGAGCACCTGATCGACCGGACCTTCGAGTCGCTGCGCGGCGCCCGGCGGGCGATCGTGCACTTCTACAACTCGACCTCCGTCCTCCAGCGCCGGGTGGTCTTCGGCCTGGACCGGGACGGCATCACCGACATCGCCACCACCGGCGCCCGGCTCTGCCAGAAGTACGCCGAGATCCACACCCCGGACACGGACATCCTCTACGAGTACTCCCCCGAGTCGTACACGGGAACGGAGCTGGAGTACGCGCTGGAGGTCTGCGCCAAGGTCATCGAGGTAATCGACCCGACCCCGGCGCGGAAGCTGATCCTGAACCTGCCGGCGACCGTCGAGATGGCCACGCCGAACGTGTACGCCGACTCGATCGAGTGGATGCACCGGCACCTGCCCCGGCGGGACAGCCTGGTGCTCAGCCTGCACCCGCACAACGACCGGGGCACCGGGGTCGCCGCCGCCGAGCTGGGCCTGCTGGCCGGCGCCGACCGGATCGAGGGCTGCCTGTTCGGCAACGGCGAGCGCACCGGCAACGTCGACCTGGTGACCCTGGGACTGAACCTCTTCTCCCAGGGCATCGACCCGATGATCGACTTCTCGCGGATCGACGAGGTGAAGCGGACCGTCGAGTACTGCAACCAGCTCCCGGTGCACGAGCGCCACCCGTACGCGGGCGACCTGGTCTACACGGCGTTCTCCGGCTCGCACCAGGACGCGATCAAGAAGGGCTTCGACGCCCTGCACGCCGACGCCGACGCCGCCGGCGTACCGGTCGACGAGTTCGCCTGGGCCGTGCCGTACCTGCCGATCGACCCCAAGGACCTGGGCCGCACCTACGAGGCGGTGATCCGGGTCAACTCGCAGTCCGGCAAGGGCGGCGTCGCGTACATCATGAAGAGCGAGCACCAGCTCGACCTGCCGCGTCGGCTCCAGATCGAGTTCTCCGGCGTCGTCCAGCAGGTCACCGACCACGACGGCGGCGAGGTCGACCCGGGCACGATGTGGGACATCTTCGCCCGCAACTACCTGGTCGACCACCAGCCCGACCCGGCCGTGGCCCTGACCGGCTACGCCATCGGCAGCGCCGACGGCAAGGTCGAGATCGAGGCCCAGGTGGCCCTCGGCGGGGAGCGCCGGTCGCTGGTCGCGGTGGGCAACGGCCCGATCGACGCGTACGTCAGCGCGCTGCAGGCGGTCGGCGTGGCCGTACGGGTGCTCGACTACCACGAGCACGCGATGTCCTCCGGCGGGGACGCCCAGGCCGCCGCGTACGTCGAGTGCGAGGTGGACGGCCGCACCGTCTGGGGCGCCGGGGTGGACGCGAACATCGTCACCGCCTCGGTGAAGGCGGTCACCAGCGCCGTCAACCGCGCCCGCGCCTGAGTCGCCCGCAGGGGCCCCGCGTCCGTGGGGCCCCTACGGCTCACCTGTCCGGTGGAGTCGAGGCCGGCAGCGAGGGGCAGGGCTGGGCGCCCGGCGCCCGGCGGGTCGGGCGGTGGATCAACAGCCCGGCCAGCGCCGCCCCGACGAGCAGCAGCCCGGCACACCACAGCATCGCCCCGCGGAACGCGCCGGTCAGCGCCGCCTTCTGCTCGTACCCGGTGCCGCTGAGGCCGACCAGCAGCGGCAGCGCGGCCACCGCCAGCAGGCCACCGGCCCGGGACGCCGCGTTGTTGAAGCCGCTCGCCACCCCGGCGAACCGGTCCGCGACGGCGGCCAGCACCGAGGCGGTCAGCGGCGCCACCACCAGGGTCAGGCCGAGGCCGAACAGCGCCACCCCGGGCAGCACGTCCGTCCAGTACGACGCGCCCGGCCGCACCCCGCGCAGCAGCAGCAGGCCGATCGCGGCGACGACCGGGCCGACCGTCAGCGGCAACCGGGGGCCGATCCGCGCCGACAGCGCCCCGGCGCGGGACGACCCGACCAGCAGCAGCAGCGTCATCGGCACGGTGGCCAGGCCGGTGAGCAGGGCCGACCAGCCCACCACGTTCTGCAGGTACACGGCGAGGAAGAAGGTGAACCCGCCCAGCGCCGCGTACACCACCACGGTGAAGACGTTCAGCACCGAGAAGAGCCGGCTGCGGAACAGGCCCGGGGGGAGCATGGCGCTGCCGCCCCGGCGGCGCTCCACCAGCACGAAGGCGACGATCGCGAGCACCCCGGCCAGCGCCGACACCGGCACCGCCGGCGAGCCGAGGCCGCGGGCCGGGGCGTCGATCAGGGCGTACGTCACGCCGCCCAGACCCAGCGCGCCGAGCAACGCGCCCAGCACGTCGAACCGCCGCCCCGCCCCCTTGCGCGAGACGTCCTCGTCCCGGCTCTCCGGCACCCAGCGCAGGGCGGCGAACACCACCGGGACGGCCAGCGACACGTTGAGGAAGAAGATCCACCGCCAGGAGAGGGTGTCGATCAGCCAGCCCCCGACGAACGGGCCGAGCGCGGTGGACACCCCGGCGAGCCCGGACCAGGTGCCGATCGCCCGGCCCCGGTCGTCCGGGTGGAAGCTGGACTGGATCACCGACAGCGAACCCGGCGTGAGCAGCGCGCCGCCGGCCCCCTGCAGGACGCGGGCCGCGATCAGCCAGGAGGTGCCCTGGGCGAGGCCGCACAGCACCGACGCGGCGGTGAACCAGACCACCCCGAGCAGGAACACCCGCCGCCGTCCGAACCGGTCGCCGAGCGCCCCGCCGAGCAGCACGAACGCCGCCAGCATGAGCAGGTACCCGTTGATCGTCCACTGGAGATCGGCCACGGTGGCGCCGAGGTCCGCGCCGAGCCGGGGCAGGGCCACGTTGACCACGGTGCTGTCCAGGAAGACCATGCCGGAGGCGAGGACCGCGGCGAGCAGCGTCCCCCGCCCCGCGGGGGTGGCCAGCCGGAGCGCGGGCGCGGGTTCGGTCATGGGTATCCATCTTCCTCGGATCGATTTGCCGGACGCCACGAATCACGGAAACGCACCCGGGGTACTGTGCGCAATCGCCGGGAGCCCGCAAGCTGGAGGGGTGTCGTCTGTGCGTACCAGATCAGGACGTCGCGCGGCCGGGGCGGCCGCGCTGACCGCGGTGCTCGCGGTCGTCGCGGCCGGCTGCGCCCCGGCGGAGGAGCCGGACGCCCCGCCGGGCAGCGGCGGCAACGCCAGCGAGAAGCTCGACCAGCTGACGGTGGCGAGCGCCGGCTCGATGCGGGGCTACAGCCGGGACCACTTCCCGCACTGGCGGGACACCGGCAAGAACTGCGACGTACGGGACAGCGTGCTGAAGCGCGACGGCCGGGACATCCGCCTCTCCGGCTGCAACGTCGTCGCCGGGCGGTGGGAGAGCGTGTACGACGGCCGGGTCCTCACCGACCCCTCCGACGTGGACATCGACCACATGGTCCCGCTGGCCAACGCGTGGCGCTCCGGTGCCGACGAGTGGGACGACGCCAAGCGCGGCGACTTCGCCAACGATCTGACGAGGCCGCAGCTCCTGGCGGTTTCCGCCTCCTCCAACCGGGCAAAAGGTGACCAGGATCCGTCCCAGTGGAAGCCGGCGAACCGGTCGTACTGGTGCCAGTACGCCGAGAACTGGGTGACGGTCAAGCACCACTGGCGGCTGACGGTGACCAGCGCCGAGAAGGCCGCCCTGACCGACATGTTGGAGGGCTGCACATGACCGAGCAAGCCGTGCCGGGGGCCGGCGGCGGCACCACGGCCGGGATGGACGTGGACGGCGCCCCGCCCACCCGGGCCGACGTCGCGGGCGCGGGGATGTCCGCCGACGCGGGGCCGGCCGGGGAGCCTGCACCAGCATCCGCCGGCCCGGCCGGGCCAGCCGCGGCGGCCCCGCCGGGAGGCGGCCCGCAAAGCCGCACAGCGGACATCGTGCCGGGGCCCGGCGGGGTGATGACCGACGAGGTCGGCGTGGTCACCGGCGAGCTGACCCTGCGGACGGAGTACGCCGACGGCCAGGTCACCCTGCGGGTGCAGTACCGGGAGGCCGACGAGTGGTACGCGGTCACCGGCGGGCGCGCCCCGCTGGCCGACCCGGCCGGGCTGGACGCGGTGCACACGATCGCGGTCGGCCTGCTCAACCGACCGGAGGGCTGACCCGGACGAGGCCCCGTCCCACGAAGGGGCGGGGCCTCGTCACGTCGTCACGGCGTGGGGATCAACTCGCCGGGGTCACCCGGCGCGGCCCCGTCGTCGGGCCGGACCAGCTCCGGCTCCACCTCGTGCGGCCGGATTCGCCCGGCCGCGATGTCCTCCGCGTAGTGGCAGGCCACCCGGTGCCCGGTGACCACCTCGCGCAGCGCCGGCCGCTCGTCCGCGCAGCGGGTCTTCTGCGCCCAGGGGCAGCGGGTGTGGAAGCGGCACCCGGCGGGCGGGTTGGTCGGCGAGGGCAGGTCGCCGGCCAGCAGGATCCGCTCGCGGCGGTCCTCCACCTGCGGGTCGGGCACGGGCACCGCCGACATCAGCGCCCTGGTGTACGGGTGCATCGGCTCCCGGTAGAGGTCGTCGCTCGACGCCTCCTCCACCAGCCCACCGAGGTACATCACGCCCACGGTGTCCGCGATGTGCCGGACCACCGCCAGGTCGTGCGCGATGACCAGGTACGTCAACCCACGCTCGGTCTGCAGGTCTTCCAGCAGGTTGAGCACCTGCGCCTGGATCGACACGTCCAGCGCCGAGACCGGCTCGTCGGCCACGATCAGATCCGGGTTGAGCACCAGCGCCCGGGCGATGCCGATCCGCTGCCGCTGGCCGCCGGAGAACTCGTGCGGGTACTTGCTCAGCGCCGACGCGGGCAGGCCGACCGCGTCCAGCGTCTCCCGCAGCTGCCGGCCGGCCGCCGCCTTGTCGGCCGCCAGCCCGTGCGCCTTGAGCCCTTCCACCAGCAGCGACTCGACGGACTGCCGGGGGTCGAGGCTGGACAGCGGATCCTGGAAGATCATCTGCATGCGGCGGCGGGCCCGGCGCATCGACTCGCCCTTGAGGGCGCGGATGTCGGTACCGTCGAAGACGATCTCGCCCGCGGTCGGCTCGACCAGCCGCAGCAGGCCCCGCCCCAGCGTCGACTTGCCGCAGCCCGACTCGCCGACCAGCCCGTACGTCTCACCCGCGTTGATCGACAGCGAGACGCCGTCGACCGCGTAGACGTACCCGACCGTGCGGTCGAAGAGCACGCCACTCTTGATCGGAAAGTGGACCTTGATGTCGCGCAGTTCGACCAGTGGTCCCGTCCGCTCGGTCACGGCACCGCCACCTCCTCGGAAACGGGGTTGTTGCACCGCAGGTCGCCGCCGGTCGCGGTGGGCTCCAACGGGGGCGACCCGTCCAGGCAGGCGTCCGCCACGTAGTCGCAGCGGGGCGCGAAGGCGCACCCCTCGGTCCACGGGATGTTGTCGGCGACCGAGCCACGGATCGCGTGCAGCCGCTCCCCGCGTACCGAGTCGAGCCGGGGCACCGAGTTGAGCAGGCCATGCGTGTACGGGTGCCGCGGGCGGGCGAACAGCTCGTGCCGGGCGGCCCGCTCGACCACCTTCCCGCCGTACAGCACGTTGACGGTGTCGCACAGGCCGGCCACCACGCCCAGGTCGTGAGTGATCATGATGAGCGCCGTGCCGGTCTCGTCGACCAACTGCTTGAGCAGGGTGAGGATCTGCGCCTGGATGGTCACGTCCAGCGCGGTGGTCGGCTCGTCCGCGATCAGCAGCCGCGGCTTGCAGGCCAGCGCGATCGCGATCAGCGCCCGCTGGCGCATACCGCCGGAGATCTGGTGCGGGTACTCGGAGAGCCGGCGCTGCGGGTCCGGGATGCCGACCGCGTCCAGCAGGTCCCGGGCCTCCCGCAGCGCCTGCTTGCGGTCGCGCCCCTGGTGCCGCTCCAGCACCTCGGCCACCTGGACACCGATCGGGATCACCGGGTTCAGCGAGGAGAGCGGGTCCTGGAAGATCATGCCGATGTCCCGGCCCCGCCGGTCCCGCATGTCGTCCGGCCGGAGCTTCAGCAGGTCGGCGCCCTCGAAGAGCACTTCGCCGGTGACCTTGTTGCCCCGCTTCGGCAGCAGGCCCATGATCGCCAGGCTGGTCACGCTCTTGCCGCAGCCGGACTCGCCGACCAGGCCGACGGTCTGCCCCGGCTCCACGCTGAAGCTGACCTTGTCGACCGCGGTGAACGGCCGCTCGCCCCGGCGTTGGAACACCACCGTCAGATCGCGTACGTCGAGCAGGCTCATCGGGTCACTTCCTCACCGTGCAGGTCTTCCGCTCGCGACTGCGCTGTCCTCAGCCCGCGACTGCGGGGCTCGCTTCGCTCGCTCCTCGCGCGGGCGAGTGGGGCTCGCAAGCTCACTCCTCGCGCTCGCAGGTGCTGGGTTGTGCTGATCCGGCCCACCGGGCTCACCGCCGGTTCTTCGGGTCGATGGCCTCGCGCATCGCCTCACCGAGCAGGGTGAAGCCGAGCGCGACGACGACGATCGCCGCCGCCGGATAGTAGGCCAGTTCGGGGCGGACCTCGAAGTAGCGCTGGCCGTCCACGCCGAGCATCAGGCCCCACTCGGCGCGGTTGATGTCCGGGTCGCCGAGGCCGAGGAAGGACAGCGCGGCCGCGTCCAGGATCGCCACCGCGAAGGTCAGCGTGGCCTGCACGATCACCGCGGTCAGCGAGTTGGGCAGCATGTGCCGCAGCACGATGTTGCGCTCCTTCACCCCGAGCGCGCGGGCGGCGAGCACGTGGTCGCTCTCCCGCTGGGCGAGCATCGAGCCGCGCAGCAGCCGGGCGAAGATCGGCACGTTGACGATGGCCACCGCGAAGATGACCGTCCACTGGCTGGACCTGCTCGCCATGGCCACCAGGGTGATCGCGAGCAGCAGGCTCGGCAGGGCCAGCATCACATCGGTCACGCGCATCAGGAGGACGTCCACCCAGCCCCCGAAGGCGCCGGCGACAGCCCCGAACAGCACGCCGAAGGTGAGACCGATGAGCGTGGCGAGCACGCCGACGAAGAGCGTCTGCCGGCTGCCGTGGATGAGCCGGGACAGGAAGTCCCGGCCCAGCGGGTCGGAGCCGAGCGGGAACTCGGCGCTGCTACCGGGGATGCTGTCGACGGTGAGGTTCTTCGTCAGCTCGTCGAAGCGTTGCGCCGGGTCGTGTGGCGCGATCAGCGGAGCGAAAACGGCGATCAGGACGAACAGCCCGACGATGGTGGCGCCGACGATGGCCACCGGGTTGCGACGCAGGCGACGCAGCGCATCCCGGACGAGGCTGACCCCGCCCTTGTCGGCGCTGGCCCGCGCCAACTCCCCCAGCCGCGCCTTCTTGCGCTCGCCAAGCAGACCAATGCTTCGTTCGCTCATCGCACACGCACCCTGGGGTCGATGAAGGCGTAGGAGAGGTCGACCAGCAGGTTGACCACCACGAAGACCAGCGCGGCGAGCAGGATCAGGGCCTGCAGCACCGGGTAGTCCCGGCCCCCGCTGATCGAGTCGGTGATGAGTGTGCCCAGGCCACCCCAGTTGTAGACCTTCTCGGTGAGCACCGCGCCGGAGAGCAGCGCGCCGGTCTGGAGGCCGATGGTGGTGACCACCGGCAGCAGGGCGTTGCGCAGGATGTGCCGGCCCCGGATGGTGCGGTGCCGCAGGCCCTTGGCCTCGGCGGTACGCACGTAGTCCTCGTTCAGCACGTCGAGGACGCTGGCCCGGGTGATCCGTACGATCACCGCCAGCGGGATGGTGGCCAACGTGACCGCCGGCAGGATCAGGTGCCACAGCGCGTCGGCGGTTGCGTCGAACTCCCGGGTGAGCAGCCCGTCGAGGACGAAGAACCCGGTGACCGTGGTGTTGTCCAGGCCCGTGGTCAGCCGGCCGGAGGGCGGGAACCAGTGGATGTCCTGGGTGAAGACGTCCTTGAGCAGGTAGCCCAGGAAGAAGATCGGGATCGAGATGCCGAGCAGGGTGCCGGCGATCGTCAGATTGTCGAGGGCGCGACCGCGCCAGCGGGCGGCCAGGTAGCCGAGCGGCACGCCCAGCCCGACCGCGATGATCATCGCAGCGAGGGCCAGCTCGATGGTGGCCGGGAAGGCGCGGGCGATCACGTCGGTGACCGGGTCGCCGGTCCGGATCGAGTTGCCGAAGTCACCACTGATGACCCGCTGCATGAACTTGCCGTACTGGACCAGGATCGGCTGGTCGTAGCCGAGTGCCTTGGTCAGTAGGGCACGGCGCTCAGGGGTGGCCCGCTCGCCGAGCAGCGCCTCGATCGGGCCGCCGGGCAGGTTCCGCAACCAAACGAAGATCAGCGCCGACAACGCTATCAGCGTCACCACCAACTGAAGTAGGCGGCGGACTATGACTCGCAACATCTCTCACGCACCAGACTCTCGATGTGTGCGGAATCGGCCCGGGCCAGGAGGGTCCTGGCCCGGGCCGACTCGCGCTACGGCGTCAGCCGATTGACGTCACTTGGAGACGCTGACGGTGTTGAACCGCTCGTCGGTCAGCGGGCTCGCGACGAGGCCCTTGACGTCCTTGGTGACGACGATGGCCGGCGGGGCGTGCCAGATCGGCACGGCCGGCAGCCACTTGCTGGCGATGTCCCGGTTGACCTGCTCCCAGGCCGCCTTCTTGCCCGCCTCGTCGACGGTGGCGTCGGCCTTGGCGATGGCGTCGAACATCTCGGTCATGGCCTGGTCGCCGAACTCGACCTTGCCCCGGCCGAAGAAGGTGCCGACGAAGTTGCCCGGGTCGTTGTAGTCACCGGTCCAGCCCAGGATGTGCAGGTCCTGCTTGCCGAACTGCTGGACGTCGTCCTTGAAGCCACCGTTCCACGGGCGCGGCACGCCGTTCACCTTGATGCCGACGGCCTGCAGGTCGTTCGCGAGGACGGTGAAGATCTCCTGTGGGTTCGGCATGTACGGCCGGGAGACGTCCGGCGGGTAGTAGAAGTTGAGGGTCAGCCCCTCGGCGCCGGCCTCCTTGAGCAGCTGCTTGGCCTTCTCCGGGTTGTGCTCGTACTTCTGCACGTCCGGGGCGTAGCCGAGCACGGTGTCCGGCATGAACTCGTCGGCGACCTTCGACCCGCCCGGGGCCTTGGTCTGCACCAGCTGCTGACGGTTGAGCGCATAGGCAATCGCCTGCCGCACCCGCAGGTCCTTCAGCTTCGGGTTCTTCTGGTTGATGCCGAGGTAGAGGATGTTGAACGCCGGGCGGTTGATGACCTGGAAGCCCTCACCCTCCAGCGCCTTGCGGTCGGCCGGGGCCGGGAAGTCGATGCCCTGGACGGTGCCCGCGCGCAGCTCCTGCTTGCGGGTGTTCTCGTCCTTGATGATCTTGATGATCATCTTGTCGACCTTGGCCTTCTCGCCCCAGTAGTCGGGGTTCTTGTTCAGCGTGATCTCGTTCTTGGCCTTGTCCCAGCCGCCGAATGTGAACGGACCCGTGCCGACCGGGTTGGTGGTGGCGAAGGCGCTGTACTCGAAGGAGTCACCGTTCTGCTTCACCGTGTCGGCGTCGTGCTTCTTCAGCGCCTCGGGGCTGGCCATCGAGAGCGAGGTCAGCGCGAACGCGCCCGGGAACGCGCCCTTGTACTGGTTGAGTGTCAGGACGGCGGTGGAGTCGTCCTTGGCCTCGCACTTGTTGTAGATCGACGTGCCGGCGCCCTCGGCCTCGTTCTTCGCGAAGCCACCGAAGACGTCCATGTAGTAGATCATCTGCGACTGGGCGGCGGCGCCCTTCATGTTGTACCAGCGGTCGAAGTTGAAGCAGACCGCCGCGGCGTTGAAGGGGGTGCCGTCGTGGAACTTGACGCCCTGGCGCAGCTTGAACGTCCAGACCTTGCCCTCGGCGTCGTGCTCCCAGCTCTCGGCCAGGCCGCCCTGGAGCTCCGCCGTACCCGGCTTGTGCGAGACCAGCGTGTCGAACATCTGCCGAACCGGCCGGAACGACTCGCCGTCGTCGTTGAAGATCGGGTCGAAGTTCTTGGGGTCACCGGCCCCAGCGAAGATGAAGGTGCCGCCAGTCTTGGCCTCGCCACTGTCACCGCCGCGGTCGCTCTCCGCGCAGCCGGCCGCGCCGACCGCAAGGGCGGTAACGGCCGCGAGGGTCGCCGCCGTCCTGAGCCTTCTCGCCTGCATCTCTCACCTCTGTCATCCGCGTGCCCACGCCGGGTTGGTGGCTCGCTCCGTGAGCGGGAGGCTATGACACGACACCGCGGAGCGGAATGGTCGTAAGTCAATCGCTATCAACCCGACACCAAGCGATCCGATCTGACACCGTTTGACGGAAGGCAAACAGGGGTGTCACAGGACGGCCGGTGGCGACCGGGACGGTAGGGCACGGCAGACCGGTGGCGGGCAATTCACCGCACGGAACCCAAGCCGTGCCCGTGAGATGGCGGGCGGGCCACAACCGACGGCGCGGCTGCGATCGAGGTCCGGGCGGCCACGCGTACGACCGGGACCTAGCCACCCCGGCCCAGGGTGCTCTCGCCGGCGCACTTCCCGATCCGCGCCGTCCCACCCGAGAAGCGGGCGCTTAGACTGCCCTGCGCCCCTCGAACGCGCGGCCGAGGGTGATCTCGTCGGCGTACTCCAGGTCGCCGCCGACCGGCAGCCCGCTGGCCAGCCGGGTCACCGCGATCCCCATCGGCTTGACCATCAGGGCCAGGTACGTCGCGGTCGCCTCGCCCTCGGTGTTCGGGTCGGTGGCGAGGATCAGCTCGCGCACCGTCCCGCCACCGAGCCGCGCCATCAGCTCCCGGATCCGCAGATTGTCCGGGCCGATCCCCTCCAACGGGTTGATCGCGCCGCCGAGCACGTGGTACCGGCCCCGGAACTCGCCGGTCCGCTCGATCGCCACCACGTCCTTCGGCTCCTCGACCACGCAGAGCACCTCCTCGGTGCGGCGCGGGTCGCGGCAGATCCGGCACTGCTCGGACTCGGCGACGTTGTAGCAACTGGTGCAGAAGCGCACCAGGTCCTTCACCTTGCGTAGCGCGCCGGCCAGCCGGTTGACGTCGGCCGGGTCCGCGGACAGGACGTGGAACGCGATCCGCTGGGCGCTCTTCGGGCCGACGCCCGGCAGCCGCCCCAGCTCGTCGATCAGGTCCTGGATTGCGCCCTCGTACATCTGTCGACCGGCTCAGAAACCGGGCAGCCCGAGGCCGCCCATGCCGCCCGCGACCGGGCCCATCTTCTTCTCGGTCAGCTCACGCGCCGCCTCGGCGGCGTTGTGCACGGCCGCGACGACAAGGTCCTCCAGGGTCTCCACGTCCTCCGGGTCGACGGCCTTCGGGTCGATCCTGATCGCCTTGAGCTCGCCCGTACCGGCGACGGTCGCGGTGACGAGGCCGCCGCCCGCGGTGCCGGTCAGCTCCGCCTCGGCCAGCTCGGCCTGCGCCTTGGCGATCTGCTGCTGCATCTTCTGCGCCTGCTTCAGCATCTGCTGCATGTTCGGCTGTCCACCTGGGCGCACGGATGGCTCCTTCTCGCACTCGTCTGCTCGGCCGCGCCCAGCCTAGTCGGGGCGCGGCCCGTTCCGCGGCACGGGCGACGCCTCGATGTCGGCGGCATGGGGCTGCCCGCGCATCCCGTGCCATGTCGGTGACGTGGGGGTGTCCGAGCCGCACGGATGCCGCCATGTCGCCGACATCGAGTAAATCAACCGGTCAGCGGGCGTCCACCTCGTCGATCTTCTCGGCTCCGAAGACCTCCCGGAGCAGCCGCACCGCCTGCTCCTCGCTGGACTGCCGGGCGGTCCGCTCGTCGATCACCTCGTCCAGCGGCTCGTCGCCCGGGTCGAAGCCCTCGTAGGTCGGGGTCGCCGGCGTCGCCGGTGCCGTCGGCCCCGGACGCCCCGCGCCGGGCAGCGGCCCGTCGTAGTCCGGGTCGTACGGCGGCTCGCCGGCCCAGTCGGCGTCCGCGGTCCTGCGCGCGGCGTCCGCCGGCTTCCGGGCCCCGTTCTCGGTACGCGGGCCGCGGCCGGCCGCGGCGGCCCGTGCGGCGGCGAGCCCGCTGCTGACCGGCGCGCCGCCGGCCCCGGCACCGCTCACGGCGGCACCGCCGCCGGGGCGGGCGGCCGGCGCCGGGCTCGCCGGGACGGCGGCGTGGGTCGGAGCGGCGGCGTGGGTCGGAGCGGCCGGAACCGGGCCGCTGGTCGAAGCCGGCTCGGTCGCCTGCCACGGCGTCCCCGTCGGGGCCGGAGCCCCACCCGGGCGGGCCGCCTCCGGCCAGTCCCCGTCCTCCGAGGCGCTCGCGGCGGACGTCGCCCCGCCGGGGCGGGCCGGCTCGGGCCAGTCCTCGTCGTCGCCGGCCGAAGCCGCCGACGGGCCGCCCGGCCGCGCGGCGGCACCGCCCCGGCCGCCCGTGGACCCGGCGCCGCCCTGCCCGGCGCCGGCCGTGGACGACCCGGCCGACGGACGGGCGGTTGCCGTGGTGCCCGGGGCCGTGGCGGCCGGCGACGGCTGGCGGGCAGGCGCGGGAGCCGCCGGCCGGGGACCGCCGCCCGACGCGACGCCGCCCCGCTCGCCGGAGACCTCGCAGCGGATCTGCCAGCGCCCGCCGAACTCCTCGTACAGCGCGTCGGCCAGGACCGCGGTGTGGTTGGCCATCATCTGGGCGAGCACCGGTGACTTGACGGTCAGCACAAGGGTGTCGCCGTCCACGTCGCGGACCACCGCGTCCCGCATCAGGGCCGCAGCCGGCTTCTTGATCCGGTTGACCTTGGCGACGATGTCCGGCCACACCCTGCGAACCGCGACCGCGTCCAGGGCGCCCGGGGACCCGGTGCCGGGGCGGGGCGGCTCGGGGGTGGCCGGGTCAGGCATGACCGCCTCCGGCGGAACCTCCCGCCGGGGCGCGACCGGAGCCGGCGCGGGGGCCGGCGCGCTGGACGGCGGCGGGTCACCCGCCGGGGCGGCGGCAGCCGCCGCCGGCGCGGCCGACGCGGCAGCCGCCGCAGGCGGGGTGGCGGGCTCCGGGCGTACCGGGACGGGCGGGGTGACCGGTGCGGGGCCGGCGGCGGGCGGGGTGACCGACGCAGGGCCGGCGGCGGGCGGGGCGACCGGGGCGGGGCCGGCGGCGACCGGGGCGACCGGGGCGGGGCCGGCGGCCGGCGGCGGCTCGGCGCCACCCAGGGTGAGCCGGCGCTCCATCCGCTCCAGGCGCTGGAGCAGGCCGCCGGTCGAGTCGTCCGCGCCGGGCAGCAGCATCCGGGCGCAGATCAGCTCCAGCAGCAGTCGGGGCGCGGTGGTGCCGCGCATCTCGACCAGGCCGTTGTGCACGATGTCGGCGCACCGGGACAGGGTGCCCGGGCCCAGCCGCTGGGCCTGGGCGGTCATCCGCTCGATCTGGTCGGCCGGGCCGTCGATCAGGCCCTTTCCAGCGGCGTCCGGCACCTGCTGGAGCACGATCAGGTCCCGCAGCCGCTCCAGCAGGTCGGAGGCGAACCGCCGCGGGTCGTGCCCGGCCTCGGCGACCCGGTCGACGGTGGCGTACGCGGCGGCGCCGTCCCCGACGGCCAGCGCGTCGCACATCTCGTCGATCAGCGCGGAGTCGGTGACGCCGAGCAGCGCGGCGGCCCGGGCGTAGCTGACCCCCTCGGGCCCGGCCCCGGCGATGAGCTGGTCGAGCACGGAGAGGCTGTCCCGGGCGCTGCCGCCGCCGGCGCGCACGACGAGGGGGAAGACCGCCGGCTCGACCGTGACGCCCTCGGCCTCGCAGAGCTGCTCGAGGTACGGCCGGAGCACCTTCGGCGGGATCAGCCGGAAGGGGTAGTGGTGGGTCCGCGACTTGATCGTGCCGAGGACCTTCTCCGGCTCGGTCGTGGCGAAGATGAACTTGACGAACTCCGGGGGCTCCTCGACCAGCTTCAGCAGGGCGTTGAAGCCGGCCGACGAGACCATGTGCGCCTCGTCGATGACGTAGATCTTGAACCGGCTGCGGGCCGGCGCGAAGAACGCCTTCTCGCGCAACTCCCGGGCGTCGTCGACGCCGCCGTGGCTGGCCGCGTCGATCTCGATGACGTCGATCGAGCCGGCCCCGTCGGTGGCCAGCGACCGGCAGGACTCGCACTGGCCGCACGGCTCGGGGGTGGGACCCTGTTCACAGTTCAGCGAGCGGGCGAGGATCCGGGCGCTGGAGGTCTTGCCGCAGCCGCGCGGGCCGGAGAAGAGGTACGCGTGGTTGAGCCGCCCGCTGCGCAGCGCCTGCGACAGCGGCTCGGTGACGTGCTCCTGCCCGATGACCTCGGCGAACGTACGCGGCCGGTACTTGCGGTAGAGGGCCAGTGTCACCCGTCCCGCCTCCTCTCGACCGAGCCATTCTGCGCCGGTCAGGCGCGGGTGACCACCCACCACCCCGTGACCGGACGGGCGGGGAGGTTGCCGGGCACCGGAGACAAAAAGGCCTCCCGTGCACCCGGCAGAGCTCGCTTATCCTTGCTGCCTTCCGGCCCTGGGGAGGTTCACGAGATACCGCCGCACGGGAGGTGCCACCAAGCCTACCCGATGTTCGGTGGATCTTCGGGGGGTGGTGGGGTGGCCGCCACGTCTGGGACCTGTATCCTGTTCCGCGGAGGATTCGCCTAGAGGCCTAGGGCGCACGCTTGGAAAGCGTGTTGGGTTCACACCCTCACGAGTTCGAATCTCGTATCCTCCGCTCGCTGAGCAGCACGAACGCGAGGGCCGGTCCCGTCGGGGACCGGCCCTTCGTCATCTCTACGGCCACCCCGTCCTAGCTGCCCCTTTGCCCTGTTCCGGCCGACCTAAGGGCGATGGGGGGATGTGTCGCAAAGACATCGCAAGAATCTCTCCGATCTTGGATCTCAGCCGCAGGAGGCTCGGTCGGTCTCCTGCTGGTTCAGGCAGGTGATGGACCCTCTCTGCTAACTGCAACCCCTAGGCTCCGCCCCAAATGAGCTCGGCCCGCCACACTTGCCGTCTCGTTCACTGGCGTTCAACAGGCCATCTATGCGAGGCACACACCAGTTGCGGAACCACCGGACCCGCGAATGGAGGTACCGTCGACAGTGGTTGCCCGCCACCCCAGTACTCTCCCTGGGAGTTCCCATGCCGGCCCGTGTCCGTACCGCCGTAGACCCACGATTCCCCGCCGAGTTGGCCCGGCTGCGCCGCGAGTGCGGCATGTCGCTGCGCGACCTGGCCCGGCGCGTCCACTACAGCAAAAGCTATCTGCACGATCTTGAGGTTGGCCGCATCCGGCCGACCTGCGACCTTGCCCGCCACCTCGACGACACCTTGCAGGCCGGAGGGACTCTCGCCGCGATGGTCGTGGACACGCCGGTCGTGACCACGCCCGACGACGATCAGCGCATCGCGTACGCGATCGCTCAACCGACCCGGCTGGACGCCGCGACCGTACGCCTGCTCGCCGACGTGTTGGCTGCGCAACGTCGCCTTGACGACACGATCGCCGCACAGATCATGCTGCCGGCGGCCGTGCCACAGTGGCGCACCATGCAGGATCTCGCGGCGCGAGCCCGGGGCCCGCACGCACCCGAGCTGCACGCCGTAGCCGCAGAATGGACGCAGTTCGTCGGCTGGCTGCACGCCGAAGCGCGCAACGACGCCGAGGCGGTACGGGTGCTGATCGAGGCCGCCGATGAAGCCGACGCGGTCGACAGCGGCCCGCTCGCCGCGCAGGTGGAGAACTTCCGTGGCTACCTCGAACGCCAGCGCGGCAATCCCCGCGGCATCATGCGGCATTTCCTCGCCGCGTACCACACGCCAGGATCGTCCGCCCTGCAACGGGTCGGCGACGCGGTGCAGGCCGCGCACGGATACGCGCTGCTTGGCGACCGGGCCGCCGCCGAACGCCTGCTCGGTGAGGCGAGCGACCTCACCGAGGCCGCCGAGTCTGAGTCCCCGCCGCTCGCCGCGTACTGGCTGTCGCCGACCTTCTCCCGGATGGGTCTCGGGCTGGCCTACCTGGCGCTCGGCGACAAGGCCACCGCAGCGGACAATCTCCGCGCCGGGTTGCGGGGCCTACCGGACGATCAGCGCGACGCCGAGTGGACAACGGAGTACCGGCAAGCCTTGACGGTCGCCGCCGCCTGACCTGTCCACGGACAGGCGTGGACAGGTCGCGGACACCGCACACCTACCGTGAACGCATTCCGTAACCGCACGATGCTCGTGGGTGGCGGCGGCGTCCAGTCATTGACCCGAACGATGAGTACGGGCACCGCCGCCACCCTCCCCCGGTTACGTGGATGAGGGAGGCAATCCGGTGACGATCTGGTCCGAGCTGCGCAACATCGTGCGGTGGCTGCTGCGGCGGTCCGACCCGCCCCCGCCGCCCGGCACCGCCCAGCGCCACCAGGCCGCCGAACAGGCAGCCGCGCAGCGGCGGCTGCTCGACCAGGCGCAGCGGTTGCGGAACAGCCGCTGGCACTGCGAGCCGACGCAGATCGTCCCGAACGTGCGGATGACCCTGGGCCAGCGCACCGGCTACGGGACGAGGTCCGAGCGGTGAGCCACGTCGAGGACCGCCTTTACCCCGACGACGTCCTGTTCGTCGCCAGCCTCGTGGTGGCCAACCACGACGACCGCCGGCCCTGCCAACAGTGCACCGAGCAGGGATGCGACCAACTCGCGTGGGCCAAGTCCCTGGTCGACCTGGCCGCCGCCAACATGGCGCAGTTCCGGGCGCTGGTGGGGTCGTGCTGACGGCTGGTGTGGTCCGGTGGGAGCAGCCGCCCCCGGCGGCTCGGCGCGGCAACAACGCACTCATGACGGAGGCCGCCCGGCGCGCGGCTTCTGAGTTGCGCGAGCAACCTGGGGCGTGGGGTGTCGTCGTCGAGGGCGCGGGTGCTCGGGTGCTGGTGACCCGGATCCGGCAGGGCCTGGACCTGGCGTGGCAGCCGGCCGGCGCGTACGAGGCGGTCTGCCGGACCGTCGACGGGCGGATCACGATTTACGCCCGTTACGTCGGCCTGGAGGAGTGACGGTGGAGATCAGGCTTCCGGCCGACACCCGGCTGTCCCTGCGCGCCGGCGAGTGGGCCACGCACGGCGGGCAGCTCGGCACGACGTATCTGGATCTGCGGATCGTCGATGTCGGCGGGGAGCCGACCGACGTGCCCGGCTGGGTGCGGGTCCGCGGCCACGGCCTGGAGTGCCGGTGGGCTTCGGTCGACTGCCCGGAGCCGTGGTGCATCGAGATCACGGCGCGCAGCGAGGCACTGTACGACGCGGCGAACCGGTAGGCCGGCGTGCGTCGGAGCCGAGCGCCGCCGCCCCGCCGGTAGACTGACCCGGCCCGTGAGCTGCCACGATCCCCGACAGATCAGGAGAGCGCCCGTGCAGGTAACCCAGGCCCTGGACATCATGGAAGCCCTCTTCCAGGCCGCCGAGCACCCGGACGTCACCGCCGTCGAACGGTACGGCCAGGACGCACAGCCCGGCGGCCAGTCGCCCCCGGGCGTCAAGGTGCTGCACCGGTCCGGGTCCGCCGCGATGCTGTGGGCCGCGCTGCCGCCGCGTGACGTCACGCCGGTGCCGCTGCCCAGCGAGCCGCTGCCGCCGAAGTGGCGTGCGGCTCGCATCCTCGTGCTCGCCCACCAACTGCTCGACGCCGCGCGGCCAGACGCCATCCGGTCGTGGGAGCTGTGCCGACAGGCCGGCGTCGAGTCGCCGGTCGCCGCCGCACTGGGGATCACCGCCAGTGACGGGTCCGTGATCTACCTGCGCGCGACCTCAGCGTCCGGCTCGGCGGCCGAGCCCGAGACCGACCCCTACCCGGACTACCAAATCCCCCAAGGAGTCCGCGAATGGCACCTCAGAGCAGGTGCTCCGTCTGCGGAGCCCGTGTCGGCGTAGCCCCCGGCGGTTCCTGCCCGCCGCACCAGGCAATAGGTAGCCGCGGCACCTGCCCCGGCACCGGCCGAGCCACGATGTAGCAACATGCGGCCCCGCTTTCGTCGCTGAGAGCGGGGCCGCGCCATTTCGGTGCCACGGGCCGTCGTTGCTCCGCCGCGTCGTCGTACTTGTCTGCACTCTCCGCCTTGATTGGCGCTTTCGCCCAGTTCACGAGGTGCCTTGCTCGCCGCCGGGCCGGTAACATCCCGCGTATTCGATCTTCGAGCGGCTCCCCCGGCCGCTCCTCGAACGGGGGTTCTCCGATGCGCAGAAGAGCGCTCACCACGGCCGCCGCCTGCCTCCGAGAACCAGGACTACTTCGGTGCCGCGTTGGCAGTCCTGGACACCGACAGGAACGGCAAGCCGGAGGTCTACGTGGGCGGCTACGGCGAGGACGGTCACCAGGGTCGCGTCTGGCAGCTCCAGACCGGCCCGGCCGGCCTGACCGGCACGGGCGCCACCAGCTTCCACCTCGGCACCCTCGGCGGCCCCACCGGCCGCGCCCACTTCGGTAACCACCTGGTCGGCTGACCGTCCCCCGAGTTCCTCCCACCGACGGACACACGGGGAAGGGCCGACCCCACCGGGCCGGTCCTTCCCCGTGGCACCGCGGCAGCCTGCTGGTCGGCCAGGCTGGCACCCTTCCCGCCAGCGCATTCGGCCTGCCCTGCGACGCGAACGCTCCTCCACTGTGGCGGATCGATGTCGCCCCCGATCGGTACCATCCACACACATCCTGGTCTCCCGGCGGCTTCCGCCGCCCATTCAACGGGGAAGTGCATGCACAAGAAGATGCTCGTGGCCGGCGTCTGCGCGGCCGCCCTACTCGGCGTCACCGCCGTGGCACCGACGGCGAGCGCGGTGCCGGGCGACACCGCGGCGAAGGGCAACCGCGCCGACTTCAACGGCGACGGATACCCGGATCTCGCCGTCAGCTCGCACAGCGCACCCGCCGGCGACGTCAAGCGGGCGGGCGTCGTCGCCATCGTGTACGGCTCGCCGGCCGGCCTGCGGTACGACACCGCCTCGATTGTCAGCAAGGACACGCCCGGCGTTCCGGGCGATGCGGCGGCGGACGAGACGTGGCGCGCCGTTGACGGCTTCGGCGACCTGGACGGCGACGGGTACGACGACCTGGTGATCACCTACGGCGACGACCCGTTCACGGTGCTCTGGGGCAGTGCGAACGGCATCACCGGAGCCGGCACCGCCATCCCGCCCGGCGACTTCACCCCCACTTCCCCGAAGCTGTTCGGCCGTGTCGGGGTGGGCGACGTCAACGGCGACGGGTTCGACGACATCATCAGCTACGCCCAGGGCGGCGAGCCGTGGATCCCGGAGAAGTCGTCCAGCGGGATCAGCGTCCTGCTCGGGCCGATCGACCGCAGCACGGGGGAGCCGGCCTTCCGTTGGTACCGCGACACGGCGAAGCTGGACGACCTCTGGACCCACGCCGTCTACGTGGCGGACCTGACCGGGGACGGCATCGACGACATCGCGGTCAGCGGCATCGTTCCGCAGGCTTTCGGCAAGACGGCCTGGACGGTGCTCAAGGGTTCGCCGACCGGCCTGGTCAAGGGCAGCGCGTGGGCCGGCCCGCACTCGTCCACCAACTCCTACCCCTCGGGGACCGGTGACCTGAACGGCGACGGCTACGCCGACCTGGTGGCCGGGTTCCCGTACCTGAGCCAGGTCTACGTGGTCTACGGCGGGCCCGACGGCATCAGCAGCACCCGGGCCCCGCGCTCCTACACGCAGGCCAGCAGCGGCGTACCGGGCATCGACGAGGCGGGTGACCGGTTCGGCTCGGCGGTGGCCGTCGGCGACACCGACCAGGACGGCTACGACGACGTCGTCATCGGCGCCTCGTACGAGACCGGCTCCGACCCGGCCACCACCACCGAGGCCGGCGCGATCACGATGCTGCGCGGCAGCGCCACCGGCATCACCACCACCGGCGCGAAGTCGTTCACCCAGAACGCCAGCGGCATGCCCAGCACCTCCGAGAACGACGACCACTTCGGCGCCACGGTGGAGATCATCGACACCGACGGCAACGGCAGCCCCGAGGTGTACGTCGGCGGCAACGGCGAGGACGGCTACCGCGGCCGGGTCTGGAAGCTCCTGAGCGACGCCACCGGCGTCACCGGCACGGGTGCCACCAGCTTCCAGCTCGGCACGCTCGGCGGCCCCACCGGCGGCAACTTCGGCGCGTACATGGCCGGCTGACCCGTGTCCCGCCCGAAGGGCCGGCGCCTGACGGGCCGGCCCTTCGGCGCCCCCGGCTCCGTGCGGACTCGACCGTGCACGCGCCGGTACGGTCCGAGTGGGCGCGATGTCGACAGTCTTCGGGGCGACGGATTCGGCCACGCCCGCCGGGGACGCGGCAGTCCTCGTACACATGTTCCATCCACAGGCTGTGGATGCCGGAGGGGTGCGATGAGTTACCAGCTCAGCGCGGTCGTCGCCGACGTCGAGCTGCTCCGCGAGCAGACCGCCGACCTGGACCACGCGGTCCTCGCCGCGCTGCGCCAGGACTTCGCGTTGCTGCCGCTCACCCCGCAACTGGTCGAGGAGCTGACCGGCGCGCTGCCGGACTACGCGGTCGGGGAGCCGAGCGTCGAGCAGCCGTTCGACCTGGTGCTCTCGCCGGCCCTGACCGGGCTGCTGGCGCGGTGGTCCCGGCGCGGGCCGGTGGCGTACCTGGAGGCGGAGTTCTCGGGCGGCCTCGGGCGCCAGGCGGCGATGGTCTGGCTGGGCGGCGAGGTGTACTGGGGGCCGCACTTCGACGACGTGCTCGACTCCCCGCGCGAGCGGTGGCCGCTCAACGCCGCGCTGGTCCGCATCGGCGCGGAGCCGGGCCGGTGGATCGACCCGTTCGCCGAGTTGGGCCTGCACCTGGAGCGGAACACCGCCGGCTGGCTGGCGCACGGGCGGCGGGGGCTGTCCGCCGACTACTGGGACGACCTGGCCGAGGAGTGGGAAAACCGGCAATCCGCCGATCGGCAGCAACCTGAGCGCCCCGGTCCCGTTGGGGACTGGGGGATTCCATGAAATTGCGACAATTCGTTTTCATCGCGGCGCTACTGACGGCCGCTTCCATCGCCGGCAGCGGCGTCCATCCACAGGGGCTGGTCGACGGCGTCAGGCCGGCCGGCAACGACGTGGTGGATCTCAACGGCCTGCCCGACGTCGAGTTCGGCGACACCGAGGAGGACCTGACCCGCCGGGGGCTGCTGCAGGCCGGGGTCGACGCGTGCGGCCGGACGCTCGCCGGTCACGCGGCCAGTCCGGTCTTCGTCGACGACCGGCTGGTCCTGCTCTGGGTCGACGACCCCTTCCGCACGCCGGAGGGAATCAGCGTGGGCGCTTCCGTCGAGGAGGTCCGCGCCCGCTACCGCACGCTGCACCGGCTGCGCGCTCCACAGGGGACGCACCGGTTCGACGGGCTGCTGGCCCGCAGCGGCGACCGCGCGTACCTGTTCCTGCACGACGGGCGCACGGTCCGGAAGATCGTCGCGGGGTACGCCGACTGGGCCCGCCGCCTCTTCGACGAGGGCCACGGCCCCTGCTGAGGCCAACTCGCCGACGTGGCGGTGTCCGGACCGCCCGGACACCGCCACGTCACCGGATCGCTCAGTAGGCGCTCTGCGGCCCGGCGATGCGCATGCCGTACGACTGCGGCCAGATCCGGTCGGTGCGCAGGGCCAGGCCGGTCCACATGGTGCTCTGCGGGACGAGCCCGCCGGTGGAGCCGTGGAACCGGGTGATGGCCCCGGACGGATCCCCGGCGGTGTCGCCGGCCACCTCTTCCCCGGGCGCGGCCACGACCGCGTCCAGCGGGCCCGTGCCGTTGAGGTTCAGGATCGCGACGGAGTTGCCGAAATAGTCCTGGCGCTCGGCCGTGCTCGGGACGGCCGACTGGTTCTGGTCGAACCCCTGCGCCCCGCTGCCGGTCAGCCCGGTGGAGGAGCCCTTGAGCAGGGTCACCATGCCGGCCTCTGCGGTCGAGCCAATGGCCTCGCCGGGCGCGCCGACCAGCACGTCCGCCTTGCCGTCGCCGGTCACGTCGCCCGCCGCGAGCGTCCCACCGAAGCGGTCGCCGGTCTCGGGATCACCCGGTACGCCGGTGGTGCGCTGGTTGATGATCTTCACGGCGCTGCCCGACAGGCCGCCGGAGCGCCCCGTGAAGACCGCGATGAGCCCGCCGGCGATGTGCGGGGTCTGGGCGGCGGGGGACCCGGCGATCACCTCGCCCAGCCCGTCGCCGTTCACGTCCCCGATCGCGAGAGACTGACCGAGGGACCACGCCATGGTGTCGCTGCGCCCCGTCGCCCCGTACACCGCCGCGCCGGTGACCGACGTCGCGCCGGTGGACGACACGCCACCCGCCGAGCCCCACATCAGGGTCACCATGCCGCTGCCGTTCCAGGACGTGCCGTTGTTCTCGTTGGGAGCGCCGATGACCACGTCTCCGTACCGGTCGTTGTTGACCTTCCCGATCGCGAGCGTGAAACCGAAGTAGTCGTTGGGCTCGGCCGCGCCGGGCACGGCGGCCTGGTCCTGCTGGAGGTACTGGGCGCCGGTGGCGGTGAGCCCGCCGGAGCTGCCGAAGAGAACGGTGACCGATCCGGCCATCGTCTTGGTGCCGATCGCCTCCCCGTACGCGCCGATCGCCAGGTCGTCGCGGCCGTCGCCGTTGATGTCGCCGGCCGCGAGCGCCGAACCGAACCAGTCGTAGTCCTCCGGGCCGCCGGGCACGCCCGGGGAACTCTGGTTGAAGTGTTTCGCCAAGCCGACCACCAGGCCGGTGCTGCTGCCCGGGATGACCCAGACCCCGCCGGCGAGGGCGTTGTTCCCCGGGTCCACCTCGTCCATGTCACCGATGGCCAGGTCGTCGTAGCCGTCGCCGTTGAAGTCCCCCGCCACCACGGCACGGCCGAAGGTCACGCCGCGGCTGACCGACCCCAGCGCACCGATGAAGTAGTCGACGTGCGGCGCGGACGAGTAGCGCACGGCGACCACGCCCGTCGGGCCGTGCGGCAGGCTGTACGGGTAGCCGGGCTCGCCGCTGGCCGCGACGTCGTCGACGCCGTCACCGTCGAAGTCGGAACGGGTGACGCCCGTCCCCTTCACCGGGGTGGCCGTCTTCGCCACCCGCTGGTACTGCAGGACGACGTTCTCCCGACTGATGGTCCCGAATTCGTCCGCTGCCCTGGCGGGGGCGCTGACCCCCAGACCGGCCAGAACAGCCAGAACGGACACGCTGGCAGTTTTGCGATGCAACAGAAATCCCCCGCTCGTTGTCGACGCCCCGACACCGTAGAGGAGCCGATCGATAGCCGTAACCGGGTTAACGGGCACGTCGACCAACGACCGGGTAGCCCGCTCCACCGAACGGCCGACCCGGCCGGATGCCGGCAGCGAGACCAGAACTGGGACCAGAAACGGAACGCCCGGTCGATCCGGGTGGATCGACCGGGCGTTCTCGCCCTTCACGAGCGGTGGCGGCGGGATTTGAACCCGCGGAGGGCGTAAACCCTCACACGCTTTCGAGGTCTGCGATCACTCGTACAGGGTGGGCCGACACGGTACGTGAGCTGTGGTCGGAGGCCTTCTTGACGCCCTGGTGAACCCCGGCGTACGGCCCCGAATGAGACCGCAACTGAGACCACCCGACCCGCGCCGGCCCGCTAGCTCTGGAAGGGCTGGCCACCGACGAGCGCCGCAGGAAGGTCAGCGCGCGTGATGACCTGCCGCGGACCGATGAAGCGACGAGCCACCAAGAGCCCTGCGGCATGAGCCTCAGCGCCGGCATGGCTGGCCGAAGCGTCGGCAATCAACCACGGAGTGAGGTTACGCTCAAAGGCATCGGCAGCTCCCTTCAAAACACAGCTTTCGGTCGCAATTCCACAGAAGTAGAAGTTGTTCCAACCGCGCCGCTTGAAAGCCGATTCACTATCTGTCGTGAACGGGCTATATATCCGCTTGTCGAGCATTGTTCCGCGACCCAGATGCGGTTGCAACTCGGGCACAATGTCAGTCTCAGGAGAAGACTGAAGTCGACGCCACTCGAAAAATCGCTCGAAGGGGCTACCGGGATAGTTAAAGTATCGCGTGAAGAGAACGTCTCCGCCCGACTGCTGCCATCGGCGAACCAGGTCGACAACGATCGGCACAACATGCGCCGACTGCTCTCGCACGAAACCGTTTTGCATGTCGGTCACCACGAGCACTGGCTGATCTGCCGTCATCTCAACCTCTATCTGCGTCTCGGAGTGTTTCGATCGCCTGCTCCAATGCAGGCATGAGGTCGCTTGTTCGCAAGATAGCTCTCCGCATTGCCTGATGCTGACCCGTCTCCCGTGGCCGTGAAGTTGTTAGGCGTGACCGAACTCCCCGAAGGTAGCGCCATCCGTGCTCCGGCGGCACTTCGGGGTCTTTCCCATGTTCGATCTGACGGGTTATCGCGTCGGTAAACGCCCAGATGGATTGAACCGCCAGTTCACATGCTACAAGCTCAGTCTCTGTTATTGCCCGGTCCGGCGCTGTCGGATGGTATACGACACCAGACCACGAGGCGAAGCCGGACGAGATTCCGCGAAGACCGAACGGCTCGATGCCTGCATGGTCGTATCCCTCCGCTAACAAGGATTGCTCTATGAGTTCGGCATGGGCAAGATGCTCATCATCCATCGGCCTATCCCTATGCAAGAGCACCGATGGTGTGGACATTATCCGAAGGGCAGCATCTAGCAGCTCGGGCGGCCAGGCCGATTCGGTTAGCCAATGCGTTCCCAAGACGTACATGGCGCTCTCATCGACACTACGCACCGTGCGAGAGAGAAAATCGGAGGCCCACTTGATATTGTCGCCGTAGGAGACTTTTCGCCAAGCGGCAAGTGACGCGATGGTGGATAGCTGCAAATCCTCGACCAGATGAAAGACGACCGATCCGCAGGGCCAGAGATATAGGGAGCAATCCCCCTCCGGGTGATCGATGGGCGCGACATAGCAGGCGTGCCATTGCTCCTCGGCTGGATCGAGCGAGACGGAATCACGCAACGATGACGCGCCCTCCGCGCCCACGTACGCGGGCACAAACTTGTGGGATCGGACGGAAAAATGCGGGCGGTCTGCCGCGCCGCCGTCAAGTTCCCCGAACAAGTCATGAGGCTTTGCGCCGTACGCCAGGCAGTAGAGCTGCCGGTAGACAGGATCGGTGACCGCGACACGCCCGGTCTCGTGGCGGTACATCGCTTTCTCGATTGCCTCAACCGTAGGTGTCTCTCGTAGCCCGCGGCTCAGGCCCAAGCGGTGCAGCTCTCGCGCGGCTCGCTTGCGCGAGTCCCAACCTGCTGCCTTCCGGCGGTTGACCAGCACCAAGTTGGGCTTGAGCTGGCGGGGGATCTCAGTGGACATGGGCCGTGTCCCTCGTGTCCGTGCATGGGGTCTGCCATACCGCCAGATCGACGGGCACTCTCGATGACAGGCAGGCAAGGTGCCGCCGCCGGCCAGAGACGAGAGAGGGGGACACCTGATGGTCCGGGCTAGTCGCAACGCCGCTCGGTTAAGGTCCGGCGGGTGTTTCGCAATGGTTTGTGATGATGTCGATCGCGATGGTGGCTTTGTAGCTATGCCGGTCTACGTTGGGTCCGCGGGCTTGGTACTTGGAGTTTGAGCG